>JAGGZO010000040.1 GCA_021161995.1 Candidatus Aenigmatarchaeota archaeon | reverse complement strand
TTTCTGATTTGTTTTTCATTATAGCTCTTAGTTGTTCTTCATCTATTTCATATCTTGACATTATCATTTCTTTCATTTCATCGAAATTGCTTGTGTCTATCTCTTTTAAAATCTCTTGGATTATTTTGTCTTTTTTTATTACATTTTTTATGATTTTTAGCTTATGATATATTTCAAATTTTTCATCAACCTTCTTTATTATCTCTGTGTTTATAGATATCTCACCGTTGAATTCTCTTATCTTTCCTATTATATGAACCACATCACCGATTTCAAACTCATCTATCTTCGAAACGTTTTCCAAAAAGAATTTACATCTTATTTCTCCAGTTTCATCCATGACTGTTAGAAATCCATATGTTGATGCTGGATTTATATATTTATCTATTATAGTTCCACATACAGAAGCTCTAACAACTTTATCTCCCAGCTTAGTGACTACGTAGGAAGGTTTCTTCTCTTCTTGATTAGACTCGGTATAAATACCATTTTTTAAATCTGCTATCCTAGCTGGTATACTCGGAAATCTCGAAACCATAAAATTAAAAGAAAACTAAAACAATAAAACCATTAGACCTTTCCAACAAATCCAGGCTTATGGGAAATTAACTGGCCTTCAAGTTTCATCTTGTCGATTATTTCTTCTACGTTATCAATGCCTTTTTCCTTAGCTCTCTTTATTATCTCATCTTCTGGTATCATGTTACCATATATCTTTTCCAATTCATCTATTATGAACCTAACAGTTCTTATTTTTCCTCTTTGGCTTGCTGACATGTATCCCTCAGCTCTATCTATATCAAACAAACCTGTTTCTGGATCAAAACCAAATTGTCTTAATGATGCTTTCATCAGTTTTATCGCCCTTTGTGCGTCTTCTCTTCTGACAAAATCATCGAGTCTTATTTTTGCAGATGCTTGTGCTAATCTCAGTAGACCTTCGAATTGTCTCCATGTTATCGGTATTGGGGAGCCTTCCTGAGCTTTCTCCCTCATCTTCAAGAAGAAATCTTGTAACTCTTCATAAGCCTCTCTTGTCATTTGTGGCTTACAGTTTTTTCTGGCATATGAAATGTATTTTCTGAATAAATTTACTGGAATTCTTTCTTCTTGTTCTTCCTCTTGTTCTTCTCTGAAATACCTCGTTTTTATTATGTGCTCAGTGATTTTTTTATCTATTTCTGGGTTTGGTATATCTCTTAGTGCAAATTTAAGATCAAATCTGCTTAGTAGCGTATCTGGTATATCTATTTGATCTTTTATCGGCATGAAAGGATCGAATCTGCCATACTTAGGGTTACCGGCTGCTAATATAGATGTTTTTGCAGGTAGTGTAGCTATAATACTAGCTTTAGCTATTGAAATAGATCCCTGTTCCATTGCTTCGTGTAAAGCCACTAGATCTTTCTTTTCAACTTTTTCGAATTCATCGATGGAACAAATTGACTTGTTTGCCATTACGACAGCTCCAGCCTCCAATACCCATCCACCTAAAAACTCTTCATCTCTAGTTACTGTCGCGGTTAAACCTGCAGCCGTTGCTGCTTTACCTGAAACATATTTTGCTCTTGGGACTATGCTAGCAACTAATTTCAGTAACTGTGATTTAGCAGTAGAAGGATCACCCAAAAGTAGGATATGTATTTCACCCCTTATTCTAGTTCTATCCGGTAATAATTGCTCAACACCACCAAACATCTGAAGTATTAATGCTTCCTTTATTGGTTCATGTCCATAAATAGATGGTGCAAACGATTTAACCAGCTTTTCGTAGATGCTAGGATTACTTGCCAGTTCTTTAATCTTTTTTTCATCTTCAAGTGTGATTTCTATATCTTCCCATTCTGTTTCTACCGTCTCTACGTATATAGCATCGATGAAAATATCCATCTGCCTGCTTTTACCTTTTCTTAATTTTCTCGGTATCTTTTTTAGTATTCCAACAATCTTTATTCTGTTTCCTGGATCGGTCTTGTTTTGCATTTTTGGTGTGTTTAAATCTTCTTTCAAATAAACCATTATGCTGCTGGGTCTCTCACCGCTTATTATTTCGTATGGCTCTTCTATAACAATCCATCTTGCGTCATATAGTTTTTCTTCCACCAATTCAAAATTTCTAGAACCACATCTTGGACATCTTGTCGGTTTTCTCATCGTACTTTCTGTCTGCAAAACAGAAACTCTATAGTGGCAGTCCATACACTCATAAACAGCTTCATGTACTTCCGGCCTAATTTCGCTCGCTCTTTTTACAATACCATCAACAACAACAAGTTTTTCTAAGTGTTCTGCTCTTAGGTCTCTTATTCGTATCTCACATGATTTTGGTAAGTTAAAAATCCTTACTCTAACATCTTTTAGTTCTGGCTCTATTTCTTGTAAAGCTTCTTCAGCAACTTTCAGCATTTCTTGTGGATACTTTAATATATAGTCTGCTAAATCTATATTGAACTTTTCTATATCAGAATAGTCTATAACTAAGCTTTTCTTTTTTTCGAGTAATATTTTACCAATTTCCTTTCGATAATAAGTATCTAGAAAATCTACAAAAAACTCTTTAAATTC
>JAGGZO010000061.1 GCA_021161995.1 Candidatus Aenigmatarchaeota archaeon | reverse complement strand
TGTATGATATCTACAAACAAATTGGTAGGGAAATATATGTTACAGATGCAAAAAGTATATTCACAAACGATTTTCTTTTAGGTGCTTATTATGATGCTTCACTGAAATTCTTCGGTAATTGGGAATATGCTGAAGGGGCGTTTAATCAATCAAAACCAGTTGATTTGGTGATACTAGATATGTGTGGTACGCCATGTAACCCTTCAGATGAGTTATGCTCTTCAGGTTACTACAAAAATAGAACCATTGAGGTAATAGAAGCAGATGGTTTTAAACTAAGAACAAAATTAACTTATAGCTTTGATAACAGAAAATGTGATTATTTAGTGTTTAAAAAGTAAGAATAAATTGCGATGATGAGGCTGTCCCAGAATGATTTGATGATTAACGGGGTAGCTACTGAGCTTTCCATTTTAATTATTTTTTAGAAATTCTATGATCTGTTTTGAAAAATCTTTGAAATCTTGTATTTTGCTTAGATTTTCGAAAACGAGCTTATCATCTATTTTACCATACCTGTGTACAAGAATGTTTCTGAATCCTCTCATCAATCTAAGTTTATCTTTCATCTTTCTTGTTATAATCCTGTTTTCTTCTAATTTGTCAAAGAGGTCTTCTTCTTCAGAAGGCAATCCTATTTTCAACTCTTTTACTAGTATGCTTGCAATGTCTATTATACATTCTATTGAGACCTGCAATAATCGCTCACATGCCCGTTTTATCAGTATGTTGCTTTTGTATTCTTCGAAAGTTTTTGGTCTTATTTTTTCTAGTTCCTTTATGTATTGGTTTAGTTCGTCTATTTTTGATAGTATTCTTTCTTTATCCATTCATAACACCTTCTAGATACATTTTGTAAATTTTCTTGAAATCATCGAATTCCTTTATTGTGTCAATTACTATATCGTATAATTCGTCAAAATCTTTCATCAGCAAGATTTTACCTTCTTTTATTACCCTTTTTCTTATGTAAATGGGTAACTGTTGGAAAATACTTATATCTAAATCGTGAAAATCCGACAAATATTTTAGCTTTATTTTCGAGAATTCACTCTTTTTTACGTTTTTTCTCAAAACTAAACAAATATCTATATCTTCTGGGTGCTTATCCCTGAGAAAACTTCCAAATAGAAATACAGCTAGTATTTTTCTATCATTTTTGGCTTTCTCAACAAGTTTGCCAACAATTTTTTTATTCATAAATAATGATTGGAAAGACCTCTATAATTGTTTTTCATCAAAAGCTATGAACAAGAAAAACAATTTAAATCGGCATGTCATTTATAATATCAGGATAGCCCCGTCGTCTAGCGGTCGAGGAAGGAGGTTTCGGCAAACGAAGCCTCCCTCGATTGCCGGGCTTTGGTCTCTTGGCTAAAGCATCGATACAAGATGAGAGGAAGAAACCCGGTGACCCCGGTTCGAATCCGGGCGGGGCTATCCACATTTAAAATTTGTTAGGTGTCTGGTACAGTTAAAGCGTTTCTTCCAATGATCAGATCAGGATTTTTAATGTATCAACTTAATGCTAAAGAGTGTATTTATATTGTGGGAAAATGGAGAAAAACGAAAAGATTAATCTGGTGAAAAGGAATACTGTCGAAATACTCATGGAGAACGAAGTCATTGATTTATTAAATAAAAAAGAGAGTTTTGAATTCTATTGGGGTATTGCACCAACAGGACCATTTCACATTGGGTATTTGATTCCTGTTGCAAAAATATAGACCTTATGAAAGTTGGAGGTAACCCAACCATTTTAATTGCAGATTACCATGCCTATTTAGATGATAGAAAAACTCCTTGGGAAGAAATGGAAGTTAGAGCCAAATACATAGAAACTTGTTTGAAGTTGGTACTTAAAGAAGAAGCCTCAAAAATAAAGTTTGTAAAAGGAAGTGAATTCCAAAGTTCTAAAGAATATATTGAAGATATGTTTAAACTGAGTGGGATAGTTAGCGTAAAAAGAGCCATTAGGTCAGCTAGTGAAGTCGTTAGAATAAAAGAATCTCCAAAAGTCTCATCTTTAATCTATCCTGTAATGCAGAATGTTGATGTAAAATATGTAGGAGCAGAATTGGTTTTAGGTGGAATAGACCAGAGACATATCTACGCATTAGGAAGAGAAATTCTTGATGAAATCAACTGGAAAAAACCAATTTGTATTTTTACCCCACTCTTAACTTCGTTAACCGGTCCAGAAACAAAAATGAGTGCAAGTAAACCAGACACACATATCACGCTTCATGAAACTGAAGAAAATCTAAGGAAAAAAGTTCTAAAGGCTTATTGTCCACCAAACCAAACTAAAGATAATCCAATTATCGACATCATGGAATTTGTATTGTTCCCATTTTTTAGCGAGATAAAAGTTAAAACGAAAGAAGGAGAAAAGACATATACAAATATAAATGATTTGAAGAACGATTATGTAAAAGGTTTGATACATCCACTCGATTTGAAAAATTCTTTGATAGAGTATACTAACATTTTGATCAGCCCAGTTAGAGAATACTTCGAAAAACATTCAGAGTTTTTTGAAAGAGTAAAGGAAAGTATGAAGATTTCTGGTTATGTGATTGATTAGTGGTATAAGCAAAAGATCAATCGCTGAAAATAATCTAATCTGTGGTAATTTATTATTTCTTTGAGACAAAAACATACCAATAATCTTGCTTACTTCCAGCAGGTATTGTTCTTATTGCAACCAGGTACTCTTTCTTTATGTACGAGAATATTTTTTCTGCAGCCGAGTAGAATTCTTTTATTTCTGTGTTTATTTCCTCTTTGTTTTTCCACAGTTCATTGAATAACTCGTTTATGATATCTTTTAATATCTCGTCCCGGTATACTCCCAGTCTAGTGAAGGCTATTGGATGTTTTTGTTCAATATTTTTAAAAACATGATAGAGAGATTGATCGTATTTTTCATAGTCTTTTATGATATTGTAGTATTCTTCATCAATTTCTTTCAACTCGTTTTTAACATCATTCCACATATCATACTTTTTGACAACATTTTCAATAACATTCTTTGTTACAAATTCTGGTATGTTATAAAGCTCTTTCAATATATCTTCTATCGAATATATCATAAAATCAGTTGCTCAGAAAACAATATACAGCTATTTTTTAAACAATGGGAACCATTCTATCGCTCTCTCTTCACAGCTTGCATTTTTGACTAGTGTACCGTTTATTAGGCAGAGATTAACTTCACTAGAGATTAATTCTAGCAATAAAAACACTACTATCATCGCAATGAATAACCCAAAAAGAAGTAAATATCTTCTTTTCTTGAGTTTGCTCAATTTTTTCGAGATAGTAGCGAATGCTAACACTAATTTATATTTCGGTTTCAAATATAATACTTGATAGTATGGCAATAATAGGATATAGAATAGATACGATTCATGTTGAAAGAAAAGAAGGTAGAAGAAACGCAAAGATAAACATAAATTCAACAGTTAGTCTGAAAAACGTAGTAGAAGACAAGATTCAACAACCAGCAAAGACAAGCATGCTAAAAATAAGTTTTGAGTTCGCCAGTGTCTATGAGCCAAATCTAGGAGAAGTTAGAATAGAGGGAGAAGTTTATTATACTGGCAAGAATATCAAGAATGAATTAAAGAAATGGAGAAAAGATAAGAAGTTTAGTTCAGATGTTGACGCTGAAATAAGAAACTTCTTGTTGAGAAAAGGTTTGGTATTGGCAACAACACTTTCGGATATAGTGCAGTTACCACCACCAGTACCAATGCCTGTAATAAGACCAAAAACTAAGAAAAGCAGTTAGCATGTATAAGCAGGCTATCGTAGTAAGAAAAGATATAAGAATGGGTAAGGGTAAGCTAGCAGCTCAAGTAGCACATGCCAGCCTCCAAGCATTCCTTATTTCTGATGAAAAAACAAGAAATGAATGGTTATCTGAGGGTGCAAAAAAAGTTGTTTTAAAGGTTTCTAGCTTGAAAACTTTACTTAATTTATATGAAAAAGCAAAAAAACTGAAATTACCAGTTGTTATCATCAGAGATGCTGGTAAAACACAAGTTAATAAAGGAACTATAACATGTATTGGTATAGGTCCAGAAAGAGAAGATAAGATTGATAAAATAACTGGAAAATTGAAGCTTCTATAAAAAACTTTTAAATGTTCTATTGAATTGAAATTTGTGAAAAGAAAAACTAAAAGATCTAAGAAAACTACTAAAAAAACTTCTAAAAAGAAGCGAAATAAGAAGAACGATGAAAAAAAGATATGGAAAAAACTGCATAAATTTGCTCTAAAGCAATTGAAAAAATACATGGAGATTGTTAAGAAAAACGAAAAAGACTTGAGTTACATTCGCTAGCGATGTATTTTTAGTTTCTTTCTTATTGCGTATGATACACCCAAAATTATTGTTACTAGTATTGCACCTATTGTGATATTGAAAGACAATAGCTTTCCTGAGTATGAAAATATCAGTAATCTTATTATCATACCTATGAATCCAAACACTATGAAGTCTTTTAGATTTATCTTAAAACTTCCAGCGATCATGGAAATGACTTTGTGCGGTACTAGTGGGATAGCTCTACCTAATAATATCGCATTCTTCTCATGTTTCTTGATAAAATTCTCTATCCTATCGAGCGTTTTTCTGTTTACCAAAAACATATGTGGATATTTTTTCACAAACTTACCCAATTTTCTACCCAAGGCATACATGACTAGTGAGCCCAAAGTTGCTCCTGCAGAACCGTATATCAGCAACGTTGGTAAGTTTATTTTTGTTCCAAGAATCATTATTATAGTTTCAGACGGTATTGGTAGAAACGCTGCTGCTAAAAACATTATCAAAAATACCAGTAATGAAGCTGGTAATCCTGCTAATACACTTATTATCGATGAAGCAATCTCTATCATGCTATCCTATGTATGATTCATTTTCCATTTCCTCTTTTATTTTCTTTTTAGACCTTTCCTCAAATCTTTTATAGTATTCTACTAGTTCTTTGGATATGCTTGGTTTAATTTTTTCCATTGCTTGTAGGAAATGTTTAATCTTGACGACTTTTGCATCTATGTTTTCTCTTAATGCATTCATTGCAGCCTCTCTTACCAATGCCTCTATGTCTGCACCGGTATAACCTTCAGTTTCTTTTGCCAATTTTTTCAGGTCAACATCTTTATCTAGCGGCATATTCCTAGTATGTATCTTAAGTATCTCCAACCTACCCTTTTCATCAGGTGGTGGAACGAATATCAATCTATCAAACCTACCTGGTCTCAGCAAAGCTGGATCTAGTATATCAGGTCTGTTAGTAGCTGCAATAACAACAACACCCTTCATGTCTTGAATACCAGACATTTCTGTCAATAATTGAGCAACAACATTTTCAGTTACCCTTGTACCAACTTCCAATCCTCTTCTTGGTGCTAAAGCATCAATTTCATCGATGAAAATAACGGTTGGTGAAACCTGTCTTGCCCTTCTGAATATTTCTCTTATAGCTTTTTCGCTTTCTCCAACCCATTTACTGAATATCTCAGGCCCTTTAACAGCAATAAAGTTAGCCCCACTTTCATTAGCAACAGCCTTAGCTAACAGTGTTTTACCAGTACCAGGAGGACCATACAACAAAATACCTCTAGGTGGTTTTATTCCGAGTCTTTCAAAAGCTTCTGGATGCTTGAGAGGCCATTCAACAGCTTCTCTCAATGCTTGTTTAGCTTCTTCCAGGTTACCAATATCATCCCATTTAACTTTTGGTACTTCAACAAAAACTTCTCTCATTGCGCTTGGCTGAACTACTTTTAATGCAGCTTCGAAATCCTCTTTTTTAACTATTAATTTTTCTAGAATCTCTTTCGGTATCTCTTCACCTTCTTTCAGTTTCTGTATTTCTGGTATTATTCTCCTTAATGCATGCATAGCAGATTCTTTACATAATGCAGCTAAATCAGCACCAACATAACCATGAGTAACATCGGCTATCCATTCTAGGTCAACATCTTTATCTAGCGGCATATTCCTAGTATGTATCTTAAGTATCTCCAACCTACCGTTTCTGTCTGGTGGTGGTACCTCAATTTCCCTATCAAACCTACCAGGTCTTCTTAGTGCTGGGTCAATAGCATTTGGTCTATTAGTAGCTGCAACAACAATAACTTGACCTCTTTTCTTCAGACCATCCATTAAGGCTAACAACTGAGCTACAATTCTTTTTTCAACTTCTCCGCTAACTTCTTCTCTTTTTGGTGCAATAGCATCGATTTCATCGATAAATATTATACTTGGAGCATTTTTCTCAGCTTCTTCAAATATTTCCCTTAATCTTTTTTCACTCTCACCATACCATTTTGATGTTATTTCTGGCCCACTAATAGCGATGAAATATGCACCGCTTTCATTAGCAACAGCTTTAGCTAACAGTGTTTTACCAGTACCAGGAGGACCATAGAGTAAAACTCCTTTTGGTGGTTCTATACCTAATCTTTCGAACAGCTCAGGATGTCTAAGAGGTATCTCGACCATTTCTCTTATTTTTGCTATGACATTCTTTAAACCACCGATATCTTCATAAGTAACTTTTGGTATACCTTTTTCTTCCAACTCTAATTGTTTTGGTCTTTCTGGTAGTATTTCAACTATCGTGTTTTCAGCTATCTGTACTATACCCTGTGGGTCAGTGTTGACAACAATGAGTCTTGTTTCTCCAGGAACTGGGGTAAAGAAAAAGTCACTCCAATCTATCTCTAGTATGCTCTCAACTAAATCTGGCCTTCTTTTCCTAAATGTTGGTAAAGGTATGATTATGTCTCCCTTAGTTACAGGCCTGCCTAGTAAATTCTTTTTGTAGTAAATGGCGTTTGTGTGAATTATTATACCACTTTCAGCTGGTGCTAACACAACTCTTTTAGCCTCTTTCACCTTAGCTTTTCTTAATTTTACATATTCACCCACAGCAGTTCCAGCATTTCTTCTGGTTATACCATCCATCCTTATGATATCTAAACCAATATCAGATGGATAAGCTCTCAGAGCTATGGCAGCCGTTTTCTTTTTACCCTCTATTTCTACTATTTCACCTTCTTTAACACCAATCTTCATCAAATTGGCAGAATCTACTCTAACAATACCTCTACCAGCTTCCTCTCTAGCTGTTAATTCACCTACCTTCAATCTTATGAAGTCTTTACCCTTCTTTTCCGGCATGATATCATTTTTGGTCTTATATATTATATAAATTTACCTTTTACTCCTTCTCCCTCGCTTCTTTTTGGGTTTAGTGGTTTTTAAAGAATTTGCTAGTTCTTTTCCTATAGATTCCTGATTTTTCTTCAATTCTCCCAATATTTTTTCAAGGGTTTTTCTGGCCTCTTTTTCAACCTCTTTTCTACTCTTTCTACCTTCCATTATAAGATTCATTTCTTCTTCAAATTTCCTAGTGAGTTCTTCACTTATTATCAGAGGAACGTATTTGCTCATTACTTTTATTACAGTCTTACCCAAATCTGTTATTTTTATCTTTTCACCAACAAGATATCCCCTATCAAACAGCGTTTTCACTATGTTTGCTCTAGTACCTTTTGTGCCCAATTCTCTTCTTTCCATTTCCTTTACTAACGATGCTTTAGTGTATCTTTTTGGTGGTTGTGTTTTACCTTTTACTAGCTTAACATCCACTATTCTAACAGATTCTCCCTTTCTAAACTCTGGTATATCGCTTTCCTCTAGGGATAGAAAACGCCTGTATATTCTAACCCAGTTTTCCTTTACTGTTTTTATGCTGCTTGCAATAAACCTGTATCCAGAAACTCTAAAGACAGCTTTTTTGTTCTTTCTTATTGCTGGCTCATGTAAACAAGAAAGAAATCTCCTGACAATCAAATCATAGATCATGAATTCTTTTTTTGATAGTTGATTTATTTCTGGTACTTCGTTTGTTGGTGTTATTGCTGGATGTGCTGGATCATCTTTTTTTCCTTCTTTTGGGATAATCTTTTCTAATGAGAAAATATCGTTGACATATCCAGCATACAAAAAGTTATTTTTAAGTGAGCGTAGAATCTGAATAAAGTTAACATTCTTTATCTTCTGGCTTGATGATCTAGGATACGAAATAAAACCCTTTATGTAAAGGCTCTCAGCAATTTTCAGTGTTTCTTCAGGTTTTATTTTGAATGCTGAATAAGCTTCTGATTGCAAATCTGTTGTGTTGAATGGTGGTGGGGGGTTTAATTTCTTAAGTGTTTCTGTATAAGAATCAACTATAGCATTCTTTTCTGATAGTATTTTTTCTCTAATTTTCTTTGCTTCTTCTAGAGTATCTATCCTTTCTTTTTCATATTCAGCAACTATTTGCTGACCATTCTTTTCTAGAATTAATTGTATTTTCCAGAACGTTTTTGGTTTAAAGTTCTCTATCTCTTTCTCTCGGTCATAAACGATTTTTAATGTTGGTCCTTGTACTCTTCCTATGGACAAAACTTTTTTATCATTTGTGAATTTTCTTATTGCTATGGTTAAAGCTCTAGAGATGTTTATTCCCCATATCCAATCCAGATAATGCCTTGTTAAACCTGCGTTTATTTGTCCAAAATCCAATTCATTACTTGCATTGATATATGCTTTGTTTAGTTCTTGTTTGGTTAGAGTACTAAATTTCATTCTTTTTGCATTGTTTCTATTGCATAGAAATCTTAGGGCATTCCAACCTATTACTGCACCTTCGATATCGAAATCTGTTGCTATTATTATTTCATTAACTTTTCTTGATAGAAATCTTATTGCTTCGGAAAATTTTTTAGCAATTCGCATTTTCTTGTTCATTACATAAATTGGAACCCACTCTGTCTCGAATATTGGATAGAAGAGACCTTTTTTCTTTGGAGATAATCCATACAGATGTCCTAGACAAGAAACAACCACATGAAATTTTCCGTTCTTTAAGAATGTGTAATATGGAACCCCTCTGTAAGATTTTTTTATCAAAGATTTTTCAGCTAATGAAAATGCAATTTTTTTCATTGCAGATGGTTTTTCAGCTATTATTAGAATGCTCATGCTAATTATGAATGGTAATTAAATTATTCAATTATTCTTGGTATGGATCGAGAAATAGTCATTATATCGTTTAATCTTTTCTTCAACGATTTAATTTCTCCTTCGTGTTTTTCAATATCTTTTTTGAGCATGTATAGCAGAGATTTTATGTCTGATAGTCTGCTAGCTATTATTTCAAAATTTTCGATTGCTTTTTTAACTCTTTCATCTTTTTTCAGTATAGAAACTTCGTTATCTATTGCGTTTATTCTTTTTGTGATGATGTTTAGTTCGTCATTTAGTTTATTCTCAAGCTCTGATAACCTTTTTGTATAATTTTCCGATAGGATAGCTATATTGTTGTTTATTTCCTCTATTTTCTTATTTAGTTTGTTTCCCACTTCATCTTTTATTTTGTTTTCAACTATCGGCTGTTCAATACTTTCTTTCATTTCGTCTATGGATTTTGACAATTTTATGTAGAACTCCCTTAGGTTATCTAGCTCTTTTGAGATGAGTGGCATCCCACTCATTTGATTTTTGAGTGAGTTTATCATCGATCTAAGGTTATCTAGCTCGTTTTTGAGATTTGCTTGGTTTTCATTTTTTATATCTTCTAACTCATTTATTCTGTTATTCATACTCTTGACATTTTCTTCTAATCCAGTAATAAGTTTATCATATTTGTCAATTTTTGCAGTTAACTCTTTTTTAAGCGATTCTAATTCAGGTTTTAGCTCATTCAAAAACATTTTTACTTCGTTTATTGTTTCTGATGTTTCTGTTGTTTTTTCGGCTGGTTCATGGTTATATTCTGATATAAGATCTTTCACGATTTCTTGTACTTTTCTTTTGTTGATTTGTTTTATCGAAGTTATTTCGTTCATCAATACGGATCTAACATCTTCAATAGAATTACTC
>JAGGZO010000055.1 GCA_021161995.1 Candidatus Aenigmatarchaeota archaeon | reverse complement strand
TTAAGAGAAGAGATCGTAAAAGAGCTATACAAGTAGCTCCTTTTCACTTTTCTAACAATATTTCACAATCTTTAGAATATCTTTCTTTATCAAAGTTTATTTCTCTTGGCAAGTAACCTTTATCCATCAAATCAAGCACATCTAAACCTGTTTGATTTACTAGTTCTTCTACATGAGTTACATTATAACATTGTCTTTCTATTACTGAAAATACATTCTCAAATATATCATAGCAAGCAGCTCGCTTAGTATCATTCGTGAATTTATCGCATAATTCTTTATTATCAATTTTATCAAGGCTATTAACATGATTACAAACAACAAAAACACTATCGTCAAATAGCACATAGGTACCATTTTCTTTTTGGCATATCCATTCAGCCACATAACCTCTAGAAAAAGATTCTAAAAACCTCTGTAAGTTATTCTCTAGCTTGTACGTATAGTAACTATTAATGATTAAAGCTATTACACCAATAACCAAAAATAACCAAACAAGAGTTTTTTCATCGATCATACAAAATAATTTGAGTTTTAATCACTTAATTATTTTGTGTCGGTAGAAAAAGCATTATCAATACCGTATAATATCATGAAAAAATATCCAAAGGTAGTTTTACCTGCTGTGCTTTCCTGGATACCTTCTATATTAATCCTAATGCTAGTTTCATCTGTAGTAGGAAACTTTAATATATCTAGCTGGTCTGAACAACTAGAGGATTACTTATCATCATCAAGCATACTAAAGTATGCAACATACTTTTCATCGATACTAGTATTATATATATTGATCGATGTATTCCTAAGAACATATTTCCAGATAGTTGTTTTCGAAAGAAAGAAAAACATTTCTCAAATGATCGAGAAAGCAAAAAGATATTTTTGGAGAATGTTATGGACATTGATACTGAAGAATGTTGTTCTACTTCTTATAGTATTAGCTGGTATTTTACCAATACTATTAGTTGCTGTTTTGCCCGCTATTGCATTATTATCAATACCACTAATGTTACTAGCGATTCTAGCAGCTATTGTAATTCAAATAATGTTCTATCCACTACCAGCAATAGTAGTCAAAGAAAATAAATCTGGAATAGAAGCTCTTAAAAGGTCCATAGAATTTTCAAGAAAGAATTTCTGGTCTTTAGTTTTATTGTTGATAATAATATGGGTTATTTCGTCTATCCTTTCATTCATACTTTCTCCGCTACTATCAGTAAAAACTCTTTACATTACTATACCTATCTACAGCATCATATGGCTTTTCGTAGAGGCATTCTTCCAAATGCTACCAGCTTCATTTTACGTATCTAGTAAAAGACAATAATTTCAGATGAAAACATGAAACTAGCTGTTTTGTTTTCTGGAGGGAAAGATTCTCATCTAGCCATGTTTAGAGCCATGAAATCTCATGAAATATCTTGTTTAATATCCATAGAATCGGAAAACAAAGAAAGTTACATGTTTCATGTGCCAAACATACACATAACAGAACTGCAAGCAAAAGCAATGGAATTGCCATTAATAAAACAAAAAACAAAGGGAGAAAAAGAAAGTGAACTGGAAGATTTGAAGTTAGCTATAAAGAAAGCTATTGAGGAATATGATATAGAAGGTGTTGTTAGCGGTGCTGTAAGATCTACTTATCAAGTAAGCAGACTACAGAAAATATGTAAAGATTTAGATATATGGTGTTTCAACCCACTATGGTTAGAAGATGAGAAAACCATATTGAAAGAGTTAATAGAAAATGGGTTTGAGGTCATAATAACTGGTGTGTTTTCATATCCTTTTGAAAAGGATATGCTTGGTAGAAGAATTGATGAAGAAATGATAAATTATTTGATTGAAATGAAAAAACGGTACAAAACAAGTTTGGTTGGTGAAGGTGGAGAGTTTGAAACAACAGTATTGGATGCACCGTTCTATAAAAGAAAAATAAAAATAGTTGAAAGCGAAATTGTGTATTCAAACTACTCTGGTATGTTAATAATAAAAAAAGCTGAGTTAGTAGAAAAATGATTTACTTAAACAGTTTGGATATTCCAAACAAAAATTATAAAGAGGTTTGTGTGAGTATGACTAATGCTTCTTGAATTTTAAGTATAATGCTATTACTATTACTATACCAACCAATCCAGCAATTATACTTTTATATGGTAAAGCTACGATTGCACCCGTGATTTGACCGATGAGTGAAGCTCTACCTGTTATTTCGCTTTCAGATTCGTTTATCTTTTCCATCTCTTCTACAATTTCCTTATAGTGCGACAATTCACTTTCCAACTCGTTTATTCTGTTTTGTAGTTCATTTATCCTAGTTGTATTTTCATATGTCTCGATAACGGTAACATTTTGTGGTGCAGCAACACTACTTGTTACGTTCACATACTCAACAATAAAGCCATGTCTAACCTCTGTTTCAACAACTTGTTCCACGCTTACATTTGCGTATATTTTGACCAGATATTCCCCAGGATAAATATTTGGTTTTGTTGATATGGTTACTTCAACTTCTTTTTCTTTATACGGTTCTAAAACCACTGGATTGGATGAAAAATTCACCCACATTTCTGTTCCTTCAAAGACAC
>JAGGZO010000018.1 GCA_021161995.1 Candidatus Aenigmatarchaeota archaeon | reverse complement strand
TTGTAAAATTTGAAAAAGATATCGGCAAAAAAATGGAAAACGTTGTCTTTCTTGAGTTGTTAAGAAAAACAAATGAAAAACCTCTATTGAATATTTACTACTGGAAAGATTATCAACAAAGAGAGGTAGATTTTGTAGTAAAAGAAGGTTTAAGAATAAAGCAATTAATTCAAGTAACCTATGCTTCTAGCTTAGATGAAATAGAGAAAAGAGAAATAAACGCTTTAATAAAAGCAAGCGAAATCTTTAAGAAAGACAAACCTGAACTAAAAGTTGTCACATGGGATTATGAAGACGAAAAAGAAATTAAAGGCAAGAAAATTAAATTTATACCTTTATGGAAATGGCTACTTCGAATTTAGTTATGATGGAGTAGATTGAATGATACGTGACTTATGGCAATACTGCAAATATAACACTCTAAGATTCAATAGAGTAAGTCATAGTTACTGCTTGGATTTGTGTTTTGAAGTTTGTTAGTTAGAAAGGTTCAAAAGCAAATAGCGAAGATGTTTGAAGTCAAAGTTTGTCAAGTAACAGTCTGGAATTTGTTGAAACACATAGATTTAAAATTTTCATTCTTCATCTTATTAACAATAAGTTAACAGAACCCTGACCGGAGAACTTTATGTTGAAGTTAGCAAGTGAGAAAATGGTAAAATAGTTAGGTGTTATGGAGGGGGGCGAAGATTTTGTTAAGTATGTTAAATGGGATCAAGTGAGCTTGCCTAAAGTAAAGATCTAGCAATTTTTATCTTTTCCGCTAATATTTTTTAATGAAAAAATCAACAAAAAGAATACTAAATGTTGGTTGTGGTAATGATACCTATGGTACTCATTTTATAGATCTTTATCCAACAAGAAAAGAAGTAATAAAATGCAATGTAGATAAAGACAAATTCCCGTTTCCAGATAACTATTTCGACGAAGTCTACTCAAAATGTTTATTCGAACATCTAAGAAATCCATTGCATTTTCTAAAAGAATCCTACAGAGTCTTAAAGAAAGGAGGCAGAATAGTGATAATAACAGATAACGCTGCTTTCTGGGAGTTTCATGTGTTTGGGACTCATAGTAAACCAAAAATACCGTTAAAAAGATTGCATTTCTACGATGGTAGAGGTGAGTGGGATACTCACTACGCGCTTTATACACCAGAACATTTGGTAAATCATCTTCGCGCATCAGGTTTTAGAATATTGGAGGTGAAGTATATCTCATTCCCCGATGATGAAGAGTTAGGTGCATTCAGGCCTTTATTGGATGTAATATGTAAGATTCTTATATTAACAAGAATCTTTGATAGATTTGGTTATCCAAGAATAAAGATAATTGGTGAGAAGTAAATGTCAATTACACGAGATCTAGTGATAATTCATGACTTCTTAATAGAAAGAGGTGGTGGTGAAAGATTTATCATCTTTGTTGATAAGGCTATAAAAAATACGAGAACAATATCTGCATATTATATCCCAGAAATGACTTACCGAGAGTTTGAGTCATTAAAAATATATGCTCTTGACAAATTCCTCTCAAAGCTAGCCTACAAAAATAGTTTTTTCAAGATATTGTTGTCTATCATATTTTTTAGATTCATCGTACCGAATATAATAAAAAGAAATTTTAAAGAAAATACCATTTTGTTATTCTCAGGTTTTTACTCTATTTTTTCTGCATGTGGTATTAGGAATATGCCAAAGACATACTATTTGCATCAAGAATCTCTTCTTAATGTTTTTACTAGAAGTTCATTTAAGGGAACTTTTTGGAAATTTATAAAGACACTATCATATCCGATTTTGTATTTTACAAAAAAAGTTGTTAACAATTGCTTTGATTGTGTTATTGCTAACTCAGAGTACATAAAAAAGACTTATTTGAATTCTGGTATGAAAGCTAACATGGTTTTATACCCACCTGTTGATTTGGGTAAATTTGGAAACATTAAACCCAAAAAAGGAAAATACTTCCTATATTTTGGTCGATTGTACAAGCATAAAAGAATCGATGTCATACTAAAAGTTTTCTCTAGAATAAGAAATGAAAAGCTCATTGTTGTTGGTGATGGTCCACTAAGAAATCTTGTTGAGGCATATTCAAAGAGACATGACAATATCACATATCTCGGTTTTGTTTCCGATAAAAGGCTTATTGAACTTATTTTGAATTGTAAAGCGGTTATATACATAACTGAAAAAGAACCCTTTGGGATGGTTCCTGTTGAAGCAAATGCATGTGGTAAACCGGTTATCGTATCTAACGAAGGGGGTGTTAAAGAAATAGTGAAGAATAAATTTGTTGGATTAGTTATAAAACCTCCTTATGAAAAGTCATTGGAAAGAGTTATTAGAAATTTTAATAAATTCAAGTTTTCTGTGAGTAAATGTAGATCCAATGCAAATAGATTTTCATATGACGTCTTTAAGAAAAAAATTATGAGTATTCTGAACAAGTGTATCAAAAAACATAAATCTAAATATGTTACTCGGAGAGATAATATCTGATGAAAACGTTTTCTGTTTTGCTTTATAGTTATTTAATTCTTCGTTACAAAATCAAACCATGGCATTGACTTTTGATGAATACCAAAAACTAAGCAGGAAAACAGCAGT
>JAGGZO010000086.1 GCA_021161995.1 Candidatus Aenigmatarchaeota archaeon | reverse complement strand
TGGTATTTCTGTTAGCGGTACAGCAGGAGAAGGTTGGTCGCCAACTGTTAGTGTAGTCTTTGGCTCTACTAGTGGAACAGCTGCAGAAGGTAATAAACAAATAACAGTTTCAGCTGGTTCTGGCTTAGCTGGAGGAGGAACAGTAACAATAGGTGCTGGTGGTTCAGTTACTCTAAGCCATGCCGATACATCTTCTCAATCTAGTGTAGATAATTCTGGTGGAACTGTTATTCAAGATATAACTCTTGATGGTTATGGGCATGTTACTGGATTAACAAGTGTTAATCTTGATAACAGATACTATACAGAATCAGAAGCAGATACGAGATTTGTTAACGCAGCTGGAGATAGTATGTCTGGTGATTTAACAATGTCTGATAATGATATTCTAGATGCTAATACGGTGCAGGCTAATACTTTAGAAGATCCAGAAGATGGACAGCTTACAATTAATGATGGGGTATATATCTCAGGCAACGTTGGTATTGGAGTGACTTCTCCCTCAGAAAAACTAGATGTGAACGGTGGTATCAAGGTCAATTACTTAACTGATGGTACTAGTAGGTCAACTAGTTTTTGGGGTTCTAGTGCAGATATAGCTGTTAATAGTGTTATTTATACTGCTGGAATACTTCATCAAGGAGAAACTGGGGGTTCACCTGCTGGAATAACTTTTGGAGATGGAAATACTGAAGGTAATGATCAAATTTCACTGATCACTAACGGTGAGACAAGGTTGTACATTAATTCAGGTGGTAATGTTGGCATTGGTACAACTTCTCCAGCTAAAAAATTGGATGTAAATGGAGAAGCATTAATAAGAAGTAAACTTTATTTTGATTCAGGTGGAAATAGCCAAATATACTGGGACTCTGCGAATAACAGATTGGTAATTCAAGTCGCTTAGTTTTGAATAGGTATGTATCTGAAATACCTTCATAATTTCTAGGTCTTGTGAGAGTCAGTTTTTTAATACTGACACCCATTTATATTTATTATGCGATATTGCTTTCATCAAAAATTTTTCGTTGATGTTTTATCTTTAGCTTTACTTATTTTCTCGGTAATATTCTTTTCTTCACATCAAATTATAACACTCGCTGCTACTACATCAGGCTGTGGGAAATATTGGGGTGGTAATTGGACAATAACATCTGGTTCTTATTGCGGTGTTGTTGATGAAACGATACCAGTAAGTAAGCATTTAGTCTTAGAACCAAATAGCATTCTAGAGCTGAACGGTACAACCAATTTAATTTTTGGTTTCAAGTATAGAAGAGCAATAACCATAAACAACCCAGGTTCACCATTGACAGATTATCAAATTCTAGTTACTGTGGATACCGCCAGTTTAATCTCTGCTGGAAAAATGAATTCTGATTGTTCGGATATAGAATTTGGTGATAGTGATTTGAATGGATATCCATATTGGATTGAGGGTGGTTGTAATTCAGCAAATACAAGAATATGGGTGAGAGTAACAAACATACCAACTGGGACAAAAACAATTTACATGTACTATGGAAATCCTTCGGCAGTATCGATGAGTAATGGCGAAGCGACTTTCGAGTTTTTTGATGATTTTGATGGGACAAGTTTAGATACAAGTAAATGGAGTGTATCTTCTACTGATTATTCTGTTTCAAATAGTATACTAAGAATAAATACTGGAGGGGTAAGAACTGCAAACCCTATAATATCATTAGATAATGGATACGTTTTGGAAGCAAAGGTCATATACTACGGAGTGAGTTCTGCATATAGTGGAACAGTTTCAGGGGTATCCAATGGTTATACAGCAGGTGGTAATAGTCAAGCGGATGCTACTGTTCTATACATGAGAAAAGCCGACTCAGTGAATGTCTATAGATGGGTTGGGAGTGGTGCAACAACCAGTTATGATTGTGGCGGGGGAGTGCTGGTTTTTACATCCTCGGATAACACCTGGTACATCTTGAGTGAAAAGTTCAATTCTAGTGGAGTAATGTTAGGAAAAGACAGATCGACCGAAACATGGGTAAGCTGTAACTGGGCACGTCACATAAATTATATAACTCTAGGTTACTTTACTGGATCAAGCACTGCGAATGGACAGGATACTGGTTATGATTGGGTTTTAGTTAGAAAATATAGTCCTGTGGAGCCAACAGCATCGGTTAGTAGCACAGAAGAAACAAACTTACCACAGTATATTTATGTGTATTCGGGTGCAAAAATATACATTTATCCACCAGCCGGAATAAACAAACCAAGCTAGCATTCAATACTGATATTTTCTATAACTTTTGTTGCAAACGGACATGGTTGGAAAACTATTTCAATTTTTTTTATCCTGGTCGATTTACCTATGTTAAAGTATATAGGTGACGACTCGTTGATGGATATGTTACCACTACCAGCACCGCCAACTAAGACTAACATATTTGGTGAATGAAACACACCAACGAAATCATCGTCTATCGATATGTTGCCAGTATTTTTTATTTTAACAATCATGGTTTTATTGAAGCATTTTATATTTTCTATTTCAAAATCAACTTTCTTACATTCTTCCTTAGAATAAACTCTTCTTTCTGGTAGCTGCATGACATTAATTTTTGGTTTTGAGAAAAGTATAAGCAGAACGGATATAATGAATAATAAAATACTCATTGATACTAGAATAATTCTTTCCCCTTTTTTCATAATCATCTCTTAAGAGTGTAAATTATATAAGATGGTGTATCATTCACGTAAGATAAAATTGTATAATTCGTTTTTATGAATTGATATAGTTCTGGAATAGATGAGTAGTATCCTGGTATTTCTACTATAATCTCAGGCTTTTCTTGATTAAGTTTTTGGATAGTTTTGTTAATACCTTCGAATTTTATGTGCTGAATGTATGAATCAATATAATTACCAGAAATTTTTCTTCCCGTAGTAAACGAAACGTAGTTTGTCATGACTGGTTCTCCAAATATTTTATTATTGCTGTATGTACTCATGCTGATAAGATTAGTAATAAAATAAAATTTTTTGGCATATGATGGGTTAAGATAAAAATCAATTGTTTGATAGTTGTGAATTAAGGAAAGTAATAATACGACAAAGATAGTGAATTTGGTAATATTATAATCTAGGTTAAAAATGTTCGATGATGCAATCAAATAGAATGGTGCTGATAGTAAAAAATAATGATAGTAAATTTCTTTTAATGAAAGGAGTAATAGAACATCTATTATAATGACATTCAACCCGATAAGTTTCATGTAGTTATTTTTGGTTTTTGTCCCGATTGCTACAGAAAGAATTCCGAGTATTATGAAAAACAGACCAATGCTTAGATATTGATCTATTTGCCATACTCGATTTTTAGACAGATGATAAGTTAGAGTTTGATTGATATAATTACTTTTGAATGCTGTTGTGAAAGATAAAAACAGTATGATAGCTAGAGTAATAGTGAAAAACGTAAATTTAGCGATTTCTAACTTTCTAAGATAGAGTATTGTTAAGGCGATTGGTATATAGAAAAATGCTATGTATCTTGTGAATATTGCGAGTATGAAAAAAGTACTTGATGTAAACAGATTTCTTTTGAGTATAAAAAGCATAGATAAAAGTAGATACAGCATAGTTTCCCACATCCCATAGAAAATATCAGAAAATATGATGAATGGAGGCGATGCAACAAAAAGCATAGAAGCAAAGAATGCTGATTTTATTCCAAATAACTTTTTTGTTATAGTATATGTTAGTAGCACACATGCAGAACTATAGACCATTGCTATGAGTTTACCTATTGTGAATGATATTCCAAATATTTTATAGACCGAAGAAAGTATGAAAACCTGTATTGGTGGATGGGCAAAGAAGAAATCTCTGTATGGGAGATTCTGGTATGAAATATTCTTCGCTACGTTAAAATAGAAGTTTTCATCAGAAAATACTGGGTGAACGAATAGAAGTTTTACTACAGCAAATGCTAGCAATATGAGTATTAAGATAAATTTATGCAGTTCTTCATTCGCTTTCATACAAAAAACCTTTTGTTATTTCAACTATCTTGTCAAACCATATGAGGAACATCAATATAGATAATGGTACAAAAACAAGAAATGGTACATGAAATTCTGATTTTGGGAAATCTACGCCCTTTGATAGAGGTGGAATTCTTGGATCTATCGAGATATATCCATTAATTATATGTTCAAATAAAGGACTTCTTGGCCCATATTCTAATGTCAGAGGGATATAATGTTCAATTAACGGATTCGAAAGAATTTCAAAGCTGTTTTGTTTTTCCATCCAATCAAATCTCATTTCCATTTTGTTCCAATCATACGCAAATTCTTCTGCTTGTTGTA
>JAGGZO010000058.1 GCA_021161995.1 Candidatus Aenigmatarchaeota archaeon | reverse complement strand
GCTTACATTGTTTACAACAATAAAATTATTTTTTTTACCAGATTCTATGAGTTTTTTTAGATACATCATTAGATCGTTCTCGTTCACATTTAAATTTTCATCAACCAAATAACCACCATCAACTACCTTGATTTTATGTCTTTTAGGGCGGATATAATTCTTAACCTCTTCTTTAATTGACTCTGTATCAAGTTTCTTTAGGCGTAATCGGTGATCGTGATAAACTTTTGCATATTTGTCTTCTATTTTTACACCATCTTCTGGGGTGGCAAAAAAGAATGGTTTATAATAAGGTGGTAATGTTGCAGTCATTACAAGAATTTTCCCTCCAAGTTTTTCAATAATTTTTAGGGTTTTTATGATAATAGATGCCATCTCTGGATTGTATGTCTGTATTTCATCAATTACGAAAGCTGAGAATGGGTAAATTGAAATAACTTTATCCGAGCCATAATAATTGAGTGAAGTAAGGAAAACTTGGTCGGGGGTAGAGAGCAATAGAGGAGAGGAAAGGATTTTTGCAGATGATAATTTTTTCTCTATATCGATTTCGAGACCCTTTTCCTCCTCAGTAACATACTCCATAAATGCAGTGGAGTGGAGCAGTCCAATATTTTCATCCCCATTTGGTGCGTAACCATTAAATCTCTTAAAAAGGTCATTTAAAGCAACTCTCAGAGGTAAGGTGTATATTAGTTTTTTTCCTATGTTTTTAACCCATAAAAAGGCAAACTCGGTTTTACCAGAGCCCGTAGGTGCTATGAGAACAGACGATTCGCCATCGATCTTCCCTAATAATTTCTCTTGCCATAGGGGTGCATTTATTTTTTCTTTGATATTTGATTCAACTGCACGATACAATTCCTTCAATACGACTTCCTCTTCAATCTTGACTTGTCCACTCGCTGAATAATCACATCTTCTCAGACAACCCAGAAATACGAAAAAATCGTAATCTGGGTTTTCATTGTCTATTTCATAGAATTTAGCAAATTCCGAAATATCATCATCTCTACTTTTTACCATCTCCAGAAGTTTCTTCGCTCTTTCAATCTTTAATTCATCTTCAATAACCTTTATAGCATTTAGTATGAATTCTTCCTCCTTAAATTCTTCATGGATAGAGTCTATCAAATCTTTGAGGAATATACTCAACTCCGCCCAGTTATCTATCATGAAATCAAGATATGCTCTCACACTTTCAAGATCATCTACTACTATCTCCATCAGATCCTTTTTTCCAATGTAATATCCATTGTAGTGATGGAGTAAAACTGCAGTCCTTATCTTGGGTATCCACTCTTCTATCTTACATTTCGATTTATCTATTATAAAAGATGCCCATATTCCAGATAAAACTTCATGATCTTTAATATTAACATTCTTCGATTGCTTTAGAATTCTCTCGAGATTTTTCCATCTTTCATGGTCTCCGGAATCTTTATCTTTGTAAACGATTCTCTGAAAATCATAATTGATTTTCCCGAGATCATGCAGTATTAAAGCCAAAGCTAAAGACATAAAGAAATCATCATCTTTAAAATAGGGGTAAGTTATGCTATCTGTATTATTTTCGACAAATTCTTTTAGCTGTTTTGTTCTTCGTAGAGTTTCAAGTATATGGTCTCTAAGCAAAAAGTTCTCTTGATTCCCAGATTTTGCTCTCAACAAATTGATTAGTTTCATTACAACCACCCAAAATCTACAGGAATCTTAAAAATGAAATCTTTACCATTTAGATTTATTTTAAATATCTCAATTTTAACTTCTCCACTCAAGTATACCACATAATCCAAACCCGTGTAAATGACGGTTTCAAAGTCAACCTTTCTCTCAGTTTCTTTGCTTAGTTCTGCTTTGTTTTTGATTCTATTATTGCTATTCCAAAACTCTACCCTAGTAGGAATCGAGTAAACAGGAAACTTCTCGTTTTTTATCGGAAATTTCTTTCCTCTGTCTCTATCTTTCAATTTGATATACGTTGGATAACCCAACCAGATGTTTTTCTTTACTGTTTTTATTTCTTTCTCAATATTACAAGCGTCAATATCTACTATGTTCTTTATGAACATTACATCTTCGCTTCTACCAAGGTAGAGAACTTTTTTTTGGTTTTCTAGACTTGATTTTATCAATCCTACCAAATCTGCATTTCCTTGAAGGAAAATAAATAGATGCCCATTGAAAAGTTCTTGCTGGTAAACGGGGGTTCTTTGGGCTTTTATGTTAGAATGATATAACAGATGCCATACTTTACCTAGCGGATTTCTATCATGTTTATTCAAAAGACCATTAGTGCTAAGAGATGTTTCCCCTTTGATCAACTGCTGATAACCCCAAAAAATACTTTCAAACCCTCCGTGTATGCTGACTTTTAGTTTCCACCAGTTTTCAACACCATGCACATGTCCATAGTAGTCATCTACTAAATTCTGGAGCATCCCAATTATCGTTGATTTTGGCGGCAATGGATAAGTTTGAGCATAGTAGAAGGTAAATGGATTTCTGTATTGTGCAAAAGGTTGGAAAATCTCGAGATATAGTGTTTTCTCTGACATAGCCTTTTCACAACTTATTGGTTATTTCCACCTCTACACTTGGATCGTAGAAAACCTTTACTCTTTCTAATTCTTTCTCATCATCGAATATTTCATCAATGAAATTCAACACATCCTTTTCAATGATTTTCTTGCATTCTGCATTTAATCCTTTTATTTCGAAGATCGGTTTTCTGCTCTTTGAAATTACATGTTTCACTTTGATGATTTTCTTCCCATTTTCAAGTTCCTCTTCAACTATTTCGTCATAACTTTCCTCCTTATATTCATCCTTCAGAAATATTTTGTCTCTGAAAGTCTTGTAAGGATGCTTGTTGTATAATCCAACGACAAGAACCTTTGGCGATAAATCTTCATCTCTACCTTTAATACTTCTTTTGAGGTTTAATATTGTTCTAATCAACTCTCTAACACGCTCTTTAATTTTTTCATTATTGAGTTTATATTCGATTATCATCGCACCTGCATTTTCATCGAAATTCATGATTCCTGATTCTTTTAGTTCCTTGGGGTAATCTATTTTGTTATCCTTTTCTTTAAAGGGCAACACAAGCTTACTGAGTGAAACATCATCCCTTGCATTATTACATCTAAATTCTATAGCCTCTTTTTTCCCACTATATTGAATTTTTATATCAGCATTTCCTTCTTTATCTTTATCTATCTTTATTTGATCTATTGTTCGCTGGGTATTACCATCTTTTATTGTTTTAGCTAAGTATACTTCTATCTTGCCAATATTATCCACATCAACTACGATATTATATTGGTAATAAGCCTCATGTTCTTCAGAAGTAAATGGGTTTGGATCCATCCCTCCGGTTGTTTTCCTCATTCTGTTTGCCAAACCAATATTTGCATTGAATAGAGCGTCGTAATTAAATGGTGTCAAGGATACTGCATGACTAATTTTTACGGGAGCTGCCCTAAAGTTCTGTGGATTTGTTGAAGTAATGAGATAACCAAATAGATCAAATTCGGGGTATTTTAGTATTTCGCCAGACAATAGAACGATATCTGAGGGTTGTATAACTGTTTGATCTCCTTCTCCAGCTCGTTGAAGCTTAGAACCTTCTGCAATGTTCCATATCCCCATTTTTCTTGCGGTTTCCAATAGGCTATACCGCAGGGCATATCTACTCACAAGCGTGTACTGTCTACCATCCCATTTTGTTATCTTCTTAAGCTCTTGGTAATTTCCTGCTCCCTGGTCGTAGTTCAGGGAGTTCCCATAAAAAACTATATCCATCACAATATATTTACTCATTTAATCACCTCCTGTTTCAGATTTTGCAGACATTATACCCATGATAACAGAATAAGCTAACTTTTCAAAATCTCCAGAACTTATCGGATAAATGTCTTTCAGCTCTTTAACTAACTCTTTAGCTTTAGCATTGTCTTTCTGCGAATTTAAAGCTCTTAGGAGAGTCCAGAAAAAATCCTTCTGGTTATTTGATTTGACAATATTAAGAAGAGTATATGCCAATTTCTGCTTATAGTTTTCCGAGCCAATTTTGCTAAATGCATCTGTTGAAAGATTTTTCACTATTTTTAATTTATCTTTTGATAATTTTTTATTCTTCGAACTCTCCACTTTCAACACCCCCATAAGTCAAACCAATAACAATAGCAAGAGCGTAATTCTCCCAGTTTATATCATTTGAAACAATTCTATAAAAGAGATATCTATTTAAATTTCTAACTTCTTTCTGTTTCTCAGTTTTTCCGATAAATGATTTAAGTAAGATGTTTGTAAAAGCATATTTGTTTCTTTTTCTAATTGTTGATAAAAGTCTGCTTGCCATTCTCTCTCCCTCATCAAGATCGTTAAAAATATTGTATACATTTTTAGCAGCTAAAAACATATT
>JAGGZO010000059.1 GCA_021161995.1 Candidatus Aenigmatarchaeota archaeon | reverse complement strand
GTCGTATGCAGAGTAAATTGATTAAACTATAATTTTATTAATGAATTTCTTTTTAGATTATTTATGATTTCTTATTATAAAAGGACGGTGAGAGATGAAGTAATCAGGAGAGTTAGTGATTATGAAGTCGGATGTTGGATCAGTGTTGCTGACCCAACCAAAGCAGAAATTGATTATCTTGTAAAAAAGTTTAATTTAGATGAGCAAAATTTACTATCAGGCATCGATCAAAATGAGATACCCAGAGTAGATTTTGCGAAAGAAGGGATCTATATTTTTGTAAAGACAGTTCTTCCAAATAGAAACTTACAGACTTTTCTAATTTTAATAACAAACAACTTTATTCTTACTCTCTCAAAGTCCGAGCCTTCTTTTTTCGAGAAAATAAGAAGTGGAGAAATAAAGTTCGTGACGACCCAGAAACTCAAGTCACTTATTACTCTTCTCTCTTTGATGAATAAAGAATTCGAAAGGACCACGATGGAAATAGTTAAAATGGTAAATGCAAGAAAAGCAATGTTTAGAGATTTGACTGAAAGTGAAGTCAATTCACTTTTGTCGCAAGAGATTCTTCTTAACAATCTCCTTTCTAGCTATCATTATTTGAACTTGGTTTACGAAAGACTACTTTCAAAAGTTAAATTTTTTGAAAAAGATAAAGAAATTGTTGAAGATTTGATAGTTGAAGCTAATCAAGGATTTAACCTCTGCAAATCTTCTTTGAAAACAATATCCAATATAAGAAATTATTATTTGATTATTTTATCTAACAAGTTGAATAAGATTTTGACGATTCTAACTATTTTTACAATTTTGATTAGTATACCGGCTGCAGTTTCAGGGATTTATGGGATGAATATTTTATTGCCACTACAAAAAAATCCTCTTGCATTTTGGTACATTATGTTTTTCATATCTCTAATTTGGATTGGCTTCATACTTTATTTGAGGAAGATTAAATTGTTCTAATTTCGCTTTGGCAAAATTTATAATGTCTTAACAATGTGTATATTTCGTGCTTGAGAGGTGAAATGTTATGGCTAAAGATAAGATTGAAGAAGTATCTGAGGCACTTAAAGCTGAAGAAAAGTTGAAGTCATACTGGTATATAATGGATTTAGATGGCAATCTTCACGAAATTAAGGCTGAAGATGGGAAAATTATAGGTTTCGATTTCACTAGTTATCCAAATTTGGAAAAATTTGCGAGATATGAGATGGCTAAAAAAAGAGTTTACGAAATGGAGCCTCCACATATTGAGTTGATGAAAAAGCTCGAAATGGTTGATTTTGAGCCCGCTTCGGATTCTGGAAATTTAAGGTATTATCCTGCTGGTAGATTTGTTAAAAAGCTGTTAGAGAGATATGTAACGAGAGAGACTGTTAAGTATGGAGCTATGGAAGTTGAAACTCCGATAATGTATGATTATAATCATCCATCTCTAAAAAGATATTTGCATCGTTTCCCAGCAAGACAATACGTTGTCGAATCTACGAAGAAGAAATACTTTTTAAGATTTGCAGCTTGTTTTGGGCAATTTTTGATGATGCATGATTCCATCATATCTTACAGGAATTTACCTATGAGATTATATGAGTTGACTAGGTATAGTTTTAGGCTTGAGCAATCAGGAGAGCTTGCTGGGTTGAAAAGACTTAGAGCCTTTACCATGCCTGACTGTCATGCGTTGGTAAAAGATTTCGAGCAAGGAAAAGAAGAGATGCTTAGAAGATTCGAACTTTCAAAGAAACTTATGTCTGGAATTGGATTTAAGCTTCCAGATGATTTTGAAATAGGGATAAGATTTGTGAGAGATTTTTTTGAGTAACATAAAGATCTTGCATTGGAAATTGTGAAAAGATGGGGTAAGCCTATTTTAATAGAAATGTGGGATGAGAGATTTTTCTATTTTGCTATGAAGTACGAATGGAATTTCATAGATGCTTTAGAAAAAGCAAGTGGTATGGTAACTGACCAATTTGATGTCGAAAATGCGGAGAGATATGGAATTACATTTATGGATGAAGACGGTCAAAAGAAATATCCAGTGATACTACACTTATCGCCAACGGGAGCTATTGAGAGAGTTATTTATGCACTTTTGGAAAAAGCATGGATGGAAGAAAAGAATCATGATAAAGCTCCCATGCTACCTGTTTGGCTTTCTCCAGAACAAGTTAGGATTTTACCTGTAGCTGATCGCCACTTAGAGTTTGCTGAAAAAGTGGCTGAGAAATTGGAAAAAGAAGGAGTTAGAGTTGGGGTGGATGATAGATCACTTTCTATTCCAAAGAAAGTCTTTCAAGCAAAAATGATGTGGATTCCCTATATAATAGTAGTTGGAGATAAAGAGATGGGTTCTGAGAAACTTCCAGTTGTGGTAAGAGAAAAAAGCAAATCGAAGGAAGATTATATGGAAGATATGACTGTTGATGAACTAATTTCAAAAATAAAAGAGGAAGTAGGGGATAAACCACAAGCACCGATGCCTCTTCCAAAACATATGTCAAAAAGACCAATATTTTATGGGAAAAAATGAAATTACTTCAATGGCATTGCGAATATTTTAAGTATAAAGCTACGAAACTGGCTCTGAAAACAGAGCTCGAGCCAGCTAGCGAAGGATCTTTTGAGAATGTTGTAGTTCTCCTTGTCTGTGTTGAAAAAGGTGATATAGCAGAAACTGCAAGAAATGCAATAATTGCGATAAAGCCGAATTTTGATCAAGTCAAGGCTAAGCAGCTTTTAATTTATCCCTATGCCCATTTGAGTAAAAATCTTGCAACACCAAGCATTGCTTTGACTATTCTAAAGGAAATGGAAAATTATGCGAAGGAGAAAGGATTTGAAGTTTACAGAGCGCCTTTTGGCTGGTATAAAGAATTTGAATGTAAAGTTTATGGTCATCCTCTTGCAGAGCTTTCTAAGACTATTTCTTGAACTCGCCAATTACAAGTCCAATTATAACGCCGGAGATTACGTTTAGAATTATTGTGT
>JAGGZO010000071.1 GCA_021161995.1 Candidatus Aenigmatarchaeota archaeon | reverse complement strand
TTATCATTACTGTTTAGTAATTAATTTTACGAAATCTTTATATACTGCTACTACTAAATAGTAACTATGGTAGAAAACCTTTCCGAGATGTTAAGAATAGCAAACGAGAATTATAGGGCATGGAAAGAGCTTGCTGAAAAAGAGAAGGATTTAGAAGAGGCTAAGAGATTATTCAAAAAATCTATATTTTGGCTCGAAACCTATACGGTTGCACTATTTTTATCTAACATCGAAAAAAACATAGCGTTAGCTAAAACAGAAGAGGGAAAAAAAGAAATGAAAAAATTGGTTGAACAAGGTAAAGCTAAGTTGGCAGCTAGATTGTTAAAGTATGCCGAGACAGCTTTAAGCGATCTTAACAAAATGCTTTAATTTTGAGTTTTCACCTACTTTTATTATCTTCTCTTTGGTAAAGCAGAGTAAAATATCAATTATATCATTTTCTCTCTACTATAGTATATTATAGTTATTGTGGCTTAGGTTGATGGTTGATTTGGATGGGGGATTCTCATGATAAATACAAGAAAGAACTCAAAGAACTCTTCGAGAGAGTTTCTTACGAAGTGAATAAAGAATTTGGCATAAGAGAAAAACCAGGAATTGAATTTTCATATGACCACGATCATGGTAATGAGAAATCTGATGAGCTATTATCAATGGCGTGTTACTCTGATCTTGATGACAAGATTTACATAACTAGCAGGCTATTAAAAAATACACTGACAAAAAAATTAATTCCAAAGTTGTTGAATCTCTTGCTAAACACGAAAATATTCATCGAGTGAGAAGGAAACGAGGATACACTTATCATATGGCTAAGTACAACAGAAGAGTACAGCGATACTTACAAATCGTACATTTTACAATTAAAAAGCTTTGTTGAACAAGTTGTAGAAGAGGCTGTTGCAGATTTATATGGATTATATTATTCAGGTGACGAAGATTTTATCGTTAATAGGTTTATTGGACTTTCTAAATATCTAAAAAAGAATGAGCATTTCTATGAAAATGTTTCTAGGTTTTTTGATTCTATTTTGTCATATATGGAACAACTTAAAAAATATAATGAAGATGATAAAAGCTTTGTGGAAAAAATATTCAACAGAATAAATGAAAATGATGAATTGAAAATGAAAATAAAAAATATTTCCCTTGCTTATGAAAATGCTTTTGATGAAAAAGCAGAAGCAATTTCTGATGATATTGTATGCATAGATTTTTCCAAATATGGTTACGATAAAAGAATAAAAACCATTGGATATTTTCTTGGTACGCTCGCTGCTCTTGGTCTGAGATATTCTAGAAATAAATATAACGTTTCTGGGCTCATGAAAGAAAAAGATCCATTAAAGTTGCTGGATAATATACTAGAACTCGTAAAAGAAGGTAGGAGTGTGTTTGAAAAGAAAGTCAGATATCTGTATGATTCTGGTAAAATATCAAAAGAGACATACAAAAAAATGATAGACTATGCTAGTATTATTGATAAGTTACCTGTTAAAAGAAAATACTATGAAAACTTCTTTACTCGTTAGCTATAATTTCTTTAACATTTTCCTATTTCTTTTTTGGTAAAATGATTACTGGTCTTTTTGGCTTTGCTTTTTCATCAATCCTTCCTGGTATTTTCATGTCTTTTCTATTTCTTTATGCATTTTTCTCAATGTTAAAACGTTAAACTTACAATAATTCATTATGAGGTATAAGAAGAACATATACATCATTGTAGTAGATGGTATGCCTGATATTCCACAGGGAATTACTGCTCTCAAAAAAGCAAGCAAACCGAATATAGATACCTTAGCAAAAAATGGGATAGTCGGTAGATTTTTACCGATATCAAAGAAGAATTGGAACAAGACAGCTTTTGCTAGTGCTAGCCAAATAGGCAATTTGGGAATTCTTGGCTACGATGCATCTAAATATTATGTTAGAAGAGGACCTCTAGAAGCAATTGGTGCTGATCTGGAATATCAGAATGGTTGGTTGGCGATAAGAGGGGATATAGCTACTGTTGATGAAAACCTGATTATAAAGGATAGAAGAGCTGGTAGAAACATTCTCGGCTTAGATCTGCTTATAGATGATCTTAATGAAAAAATTCATGTTGGTTATAAGTTTCATATGCAAAGAACTTTTGGTCATAGAGTTTCACTTGTTTTTAAAACGAATGATTTATCGGATAAGATAACAGATTCTGACCCATTTAAGACAGGAGTAAGACCAAATAAGGTAAAACCTTTGAATAGAAGATCTAAAAAGGCAGTTAGGACCGCTAAAGTACTTAATGAATTTCTAAAGAAATTCCACGAGCTAGCTAAGAAGCATAGGGTTAATGTTGATAGAATTGCAAAAGGAATATTACCAGCAAACTATTTGTTAACTAGAGACGCGGGAACCTCTTTGCCAAAGTTAGAAAGTTTCTTCTCAATGTTCGGTTTTGATAATGGCGTAGCCATAGCAGAAAACGGTGTAATGAAGGCGACTTGTAAACTAGTGGGTTTTGAATCGATAGCGGTTCCTGAAATGTCTCATGAAAGCATGTTAGATTTTGCTTTCGAAAAGGCTAAGCACCCTTCTGTTAAAAGAAAATACCAAATAATCTACATGCATTTGAAAGGAGTGGACGAGGCTGGGCATGATAAAAATCTTGAAAAGAAAATAAAAGCCATAGAGGAAATTGACTACAGAATGGAATATTTCATAGATAGAGATGATATTGTAATCCTACTTTCTGACCACAGAACCGACTACAGAACAGGTAAGCATGAATATGGTTATGTGCCAGTTTTGATATACGGCTTAGGTAAGGATAACTACAAAAAGTTCGATGAATTTACGGCTATGAAATCTAGACTGATCTTCAATACTGGAAAGCAACTTTGGAGGTTCATAGCAAAGAGATTTGAAAAAGAATAGTTATTCAAATGATTTGATCCATTTGATAAAAAATAACCCAAGGAAAGCCGCTATTATAAACGTGGCATGAAATCCTAATAGTGATGATATAAAACCTCCAGCCAAACTACCAAGTATTCTTCCGACTGACCTAAAGAAATTGTTTTCACCAAATTCATTTTTTCTGTATTTTAAAACATGTAATTCAATAGAAACTAGAGTTATTCCCCAAGTAGTACCATCGACTACGAAATACATTATCAATGCTGGAATAGATATCTTCTGATACAAAAATGCAATTGCAATAAGAATGTACGTTATTAATCTTACGTACATACATTTTCTTATTGCTAAGATATAGTTTTTTATGCTTGCCGCATAACCAAACATTATCGATGTTAGTATAGTTGCCATTAATGAAAACAAAAACACTACATTGTTTGGGATACCAACATATTTTTCAAATGGGACTATTTGTGTTGTTAAACCAAGTATGAATGCTAGGAACAGAAATGGTCCGTGGAACTTTAACATTTGCTTCGGGATCCTTATTTTCATTGGTAGAAGTGATGGGAATAGCGATGTTGACATCATATCACTAGTCGGCATATAGCTTCTTGTCAAAAACATTTCTTCTATTTTAGTTATTTTTTCAATACTTTTTTCGATTTTCATAAGCAAACCAAAATCTTTCAGAAACATTGAAGCAAGCCTCTCTAAAAGTTTTTCTCTGAATGCAAACACTATTATCAAAATAGAGAATAATGAAAGAGCGGACACAATCAAAACAGAAACGTTAAGCGTGAATCTTGATGTTAAAAAAGAACCAATCATCAAACCTAATGCCCATGAAAATCCACCAATTTTCTCGTATTTTGCGACTCTCTTTTCATAATGATCCATTTCCCTTATCATTGCTATCCATGCATAATAAGATGCTGGAGCAAAGAATGCGAACATAAAAGTTCCTAAGAGTACAGTTAACAAATCAAAAGAAAAATAAGCTACTACAGAAGCAGAAAGATATCCTGCGAATGTTATTAATATCGCAACATATCTGTTATCTCTCTTGACTGCCCATTTTCCCCATACAAGAGACGCCAGAATACCACCAAAATACATAACTGCTACTTGAGAACCTGCACCTGATGGGCCGAGATGTTTGTTTGCCAACAAAACCATTATTGTTGAAAGAATGGCCCTAGAAACTTTGTACATTATTTGTAAAAATGAATGTATTCTGAAGCTTTCTGTTTTTTGCATTTTATCTCTTCCTTCTTCTTTTTATCCTGAATGACTTTAAAGCTTTTTCTATATCTTTTCTGAATGCAAACCCTAAGCCAATGCCAAGAGCTATACCAATTGCAATGCCTATTGTTATCATTACCAATCTGAAAAGATCTACTAGTATTTCTACGTCTACCCCCAAAGAATCCAGGACACTAACTATTAGCACATATAATGTTACAGCTTTTGCTAATGATGCCGCCTTTTCTTTGTTTGGAAAATCCATGCTTAGAATAAAGTTTTTAACAACTTCTGCTATCATCAATGCTACTGTTGCGGTGAAGCCAAACACAGCAATTTTAGGGTATAGGACAATCAACGAGTATATCAATTTGTTTAATATTTCAACGTTATATGGTGTGACTGCTTGTGCAATAAATACAAAATAAATATACCACTTGATTAGAGCAGAGTAAAATTTAGAGACGTTCATGTTGTATAGTGCCCTATCCAATTTCTTTTTCCTTAACCATGTGTTCAACCCAAGGAATCTTTCTAATGCGATGTACATGATTTTTTCAATGCTTTTACCTATGACATATCCGAGTATCAGTATGAATGATGAGAATATAAACTCCGGTGTATAGGTGTTTATTGCTTTCGATAAATCTGAGAATGTTGATTGTAAAATACCTAACTGAGCTCCTATTAGGAACAAAATTGACATAGATTAATATTGGTAAACTATTGATTATAAACTTTCGGTTAAATTTATACTTAACAAATGAAATGATATTTTATGATAATAAGAGATATAAAAATAAGAGAAATTTTTTCTCATAATCTGAAGAAAACAATTGAAATTGAGATAATCACATCAAAAGGTAGTGTTAGGGCTTCGGTTCCTATTGGAACCAGTAGAGGAAAAAATGAGGTTGTTTATTTAGATGCCAACCAGGTTGTCAATAGGTTCCTCGAGATAAAGTCTAATTTTGAAATGAAAGAATTCAAGGATGTTTATGAAATCGATCAAAGACTAAAAGAAATTGACGGTACAGAGAATTTTTCTAATATTGGTGGGAATCTAGCTTTGGGTATTTCATTAGCCATTCTAAAAGCTTTTGCCTTGTATGAAGACAAGAAACCATTCGAATATCTATCGGAGATTTCTGGTTTTGATGTAAAAATGCCTAAACCAGTTTCCAATGTTATAGGCGGAGGTAAACATGGTGGTAAAACAGATTTCCAGGAGTTTTTACTCATCGATTTACATATGGATGAGTTTTCTACTACAATTTCAAAAATCGCTGATGCATACTACAAAATATCTAAAATATTAGTTAAGAGAGATCCGTTGTTTACTTTTGGTAGAAACCTAGAAAGCGCATGGATTACCAGTTTAAAACTAGATGAAATACTTTCTTTACTCAAAGATATCTCTAATGAATACAGACTCGTTTTAGGTATCGATTTTGCAGCTTCTGAAATGTGGGATGGAGAGAACTATGTGTATAAGCATGCAAATTCAAAACTAACTAGAGTAGAACAACTCGTTTATATCGCAAAACTTGCTGAAGAAAACAACATTTACTATTTAGAAGATCCGTTTGATCAGGAAGATTTTGTATCATTTTCTGCCTTGACGAATAGATTACCTAGAAAACTGATAGTCGGTGACGATTTATACTGCACTAATCCAAAAAGATTGGAAAAAGGTATTAAGTTCAAAGCCAGTAATGGTATAATTGTCAAGCCAAATCAAGTTGGAACTTTGAGCGATGTTATAGAAGTTGTTAAGATGGCTAAGAAGAACGGAATAAAAACTGTTGTCTCACATAGAAG
>JAGGZO010000072.1 GCA_021161995.1 Candidatus Aenigmatarchaeota archaeon | reverse complement strand
ATCTATGTGATCATAGCCTGTTGATCTTGTTGTTATTAATTTTGTTTTTTCCAATTTTTCTACTACTTCTTTGGAAAGTTTTGAATATATGAAAGTAGAGACTATATCAAAATCTTTTGCTGTTTCGGCGTTTTCCATTGATAGCGGCACATCTACAAACTTTGCATCAATTCCTATGTTTTTTAGTTCTTTCTCTAGATATGGCTTTTCCCAATCTTTTGTTTCGAAGAATATTGCTTTCATGTATATACTTTCTTCGATTTTCTATTTAATTGATAGTGCTTGCAAAACTTTTTCAGTCCACATTTTTCACACAATGGCTCTTGCCGGCATACTCTTTTTGAGTGCTCTACTATTAGTGCGTGAAACTCCTTGAGATCATCTACGTTGTTTATTTCGTCAAGTATCATTTTTCTTATCGTTTCATATCCAGAAGCATCTGTAATACCAATTCGTTTGAAGAACCTTTTCGTATAATAATCTACTGGTATAGTTTTCATATCTCCAGCGTATAACAGTATATCATCTGCAGTTTCTTTTCCGATACCATTTATTTTTAGTAATAATTTTCTGGCTTCATCCGCTTTCAGTTCAAATAATTTTTTCAGATCACTTTGCAAATTTTTGAGTATAAACGATGAAAAATCCTTTAATCTATTTGCTTTCACTGAGCAAAATCCACATGGCTTAATGATATTCTCGAGTTTTCTTTTTTCTATTGACACTATTTTCTTAGGGTCTAGAATCTCTAGTTCTATCATTTTCTTTATAACTCTTTCTACGTTTTCCCATTTCGTTTGTTGAGTAAGAATGGCGCCAATTGCTATTTCGAATGTGTGGTTATCTGAATATTTTGGCCACCAATCAACATGTTTACCATAAATTTTTCTCAATTTTTCGATAAGATCTTTTACCTTCATCTATTCTTAGCTTTGATAAGAGATTTAATAACTTTTGGTATTTCGTTTATTACATCGCTTGGTAATAATGAAAACCCATATTTTTTGAATGCATATTCACCAGCTTTTCCAGAAATAAAGGCCGCTGTCACTGCAGAAATAAAAGCATCATTTTTCATAGAAACCAAAGCCCCAGCTATTCCAGCTAAAACATCTCCTGTTCCCCCTACTGTCATGGCTGGTGTACCAGTTTTGTTTATCAATACTTCATTGCCATTTGATATTATATCAAGGTATCCCTTTAGTAGTATTGTACATCCGAGTTCCAAAGATTTTTGTTTTACAAGATTAACTCTTTCATGCAAATTCTTAGGTGGTAATAACCCAGTTAAATAATAAAACTCTTTTGAGTGAGGTGTGAGTATATAATTCTCTTTTATGAGAGAGACATTCTTGCTTAATATATACAGAGCATCTGCATCAATCACACACGGAATGTAGATATTTTCCAGTATTTTCACTATAAATTTAGAAACGTTATTGTTTTTTGTGATCCCACCACCTATGACACATACATCTGGTTTTATTTCCTCGATGATTTCAAGAACTGTTTTAACATGTCTTTTGTTGAAAAATTTACCTTCAACAGGGTATGTTATTAATTCTGGTGCGTATGATGCTGCTATATCAGCAGCTCTTTTGGGAGAAATTATGCTAACCAGGTCTACACCCGTTCTATAAGCAGCTAATGCATTAAAAATTGGTGGCCCCGTATATACATGGCTACCACCTATTATTAGCAAATGTCCAAAATCTCGTTTGTGTGACCATTTATCTCTAGGCCTGAAAATCTTTTTGAGTATACTTTTGGTTATATACTTCATCGTATAAAATTTAGTTTTTAGATTTATATCAAAAAAGAGCAAAATATTATTGTGAGATCATGAACAAGATAAGAATTGCTATTAATGGTATTGGTACAGTAGGAAAAAGAATTGCGCATGCGGTAAAGCTTCAAGATGATATGGAGCTTATTGCTATTTCTGATGTTGCGCCAACTCCAACACTTAGAACAGTACTTGAGCCGAACGGACCTCTGTATGGTGTTGATCTCTATGCATCAAACAAATGGGGTCTAGAGAACTTGAGAAATGCAGGGATGTATGTTAATGGAACCCTAGAAGATTTGTTAAAAAATGGTGCTGTTGACGTTGTTGTTGATGCTACTCCTGCTGGCATAGGAGAGAAAAATAAATCGCTCTATGAAAAATACGGAGTAAAAGCTATATTTCAGGGTGGTGAAAAATCATACGTTGCCCAAGTAAGTTTTAACGCTATTGCAAACTATGAAGATGCGATTGGAAAACAATTCATAAGAGTAGTTTCCTGTAATACAACCTCTTTATGCAGAACTCTATGGCATATAGATAAGGCTTTTGGTGTTGATGAAGTTTTTGTTGGTTTAGTTAGGAGAGCAGTTGATATGTGGAATGATAAAAAAGGTCCTGTTGATGCTATAGTACCGGATCTAAAATTTCCTTCTCATCATGGTCCAGATGTTCAAACAGTAATGCCATGGATAAGAATTAAGACACTTGCCGTGAAAGTTCCAACAACGTTAGCACATGTTCATCAAGTTCACGTTAGATTGAAAACAGAAGTTTCACGAGAAGATGTTATAAGTGTATTCAACTACGCAACTAGAATACTTGTGTTTAAAGGGAGCGAAGGATACACTTCCACAGCGACTATAATAGAGAGATTTAGAGATTTACTTAGACCAAGACATGATATGTATGAGGTTGCTGTTTGGGAAGAAACTATTGGTGTTGATGATAAAGATATTTATTGGATGCATGCAGTGCATCAAGAATCGATAATAGTACCAGAGAACATAGATGCTATAAGAGCTGCTATAGGTTTTGAGGATAAATGGAAATCCATAAAGAAGACGAACGAATCACTAGGAATACAAAAATAGTAAGATACTATGTCTAACCTTGATTTTTTTTGTATAGAGGATTTCGACTTTAACGGTAAGACTGTAGCAGTAAGAGTAGATTTAAATTCGCATGTTGATGAAAACCTTAACGTAATTGAAAACAAGAGATTTGAAAGATACGCTAGAACTATAAAATATTTGCGTAATAAAGGAGCTAAAGTAATAGTACTAGCCCATCAGGGTAGGTTTGGTGAAACAGATTTTATATCCTTAGAGCAACACGCTAAAATATTTTCTAAGTATGTTGGAGCTGAAGTAAAATTCATTCCAGAAACAATAAGCGAAAAGACAAAATATGAAATAAAACAGATGAAAGAAGGTGATGTGATATTACTAAACAACGTTAGATTTTTGAAAGATGAAACAGAGAAGAAATCGATTGAGGAACATGCTAGTTCTTCTCTGGTAAGATTTCTTTCACCTCTGATAGATTACTATGTTTTAGATGCGTTTTCAGTTGCTCATAGAAGTCAAGCATCCATAGTCGGTTTTGCAACAGTTAAACCGACGATTGCTGGTATAGTGTTTATAGATGAATACAAATCAATAAAAAAAGCTCTTGAGATGACATTAGGTGTCAATACATGGGTAATGGGCGGCGCAAAGATAGATGACTGTATTAAGGTGCTTAAGCATTTATTTGAGCACAAACCAGATGCTATAGAAAGAGTTCTTACAGGAGGCTTGTTATCAAATCTATTTCTTTATGCTCTTGGTTATGAAATAGGTTCTGGTAGTTTATCTATTTTGAGGTATAAGGGTCATTTAAAATTATTAGATGATGCAAAGAATTTGATCACTAAATATAGTAAAGAGATAATTTTGCCAGAGGATGTTGCTATAGAAAAAGATGGAAACAGAGTAGAAGTTGATATAGATGATGTTCCAGAAAATGCAACTATCCTTGATGTTAGTACGAAAACAATTGAAAAATACAAAGAAATAATAGCTGGTTCTAGAACTGTAGTAGTAAAGGGACCACTTGGTATGTATGAAAAGAAAGGTTTTGAAAAAGGAACCAAAGAAATTTTCAAGTTATTATCAACGTTTGATGGATATTCTCTAGTCGGTGGTGGTGATACATCTCTTGCGATGGAAACACTGGGCTTTAGTGAAAAAGATTTTTCCTATGTGAGCATTTCTGGTGGTGCTATGATAACCTTTCTATCTGGTAGAAAAATGCCTGGTTTAGAAGCATTAAGGTTAAGTTATCAAAAATTCAAAGATTTAATATGATCTTCTCCAATAGAAAAGAGGCAGCTAAGGAACTATCAAAAGTTCTAAGTGAATTGATTGAAGATAATGAGAATACGATTGTTATTGGGATACCCAGGGGCGGCGTCATCTTATCTTATGAAATAGCTAAAGAGTTAGGTATAAAGTTTTCTATTGTTGTGGTCAAGAAAATTCCTTCACCACACGATCCCGAATTAGGTATAGGCGCTATTGCTCAAGACGGAACAATTGTCATTAATGATGATCTTGTTTTAGAATTAGGTGTAGGGAAGCTATATATTGATGAGGTTGTGAAAAGATTGAAAAAAGAAATAAACAAACGCCTAGAGTTTTATGGAATAGAAAAAAGCAATCTGAAAAAAATGAAAGGAAAAAACGTAATAATAGTAGATGATGGTATTGCAACAGGAGCTACAATGGAAGCCGCAATCAGAGCAATAAAAAAGAACAAGCCAAGGAAAATAATTGTGGCAACACCTGTTGCACAAAAAGATGTTTTAGAGAAACTTTCAAAATTAGTGGATAAAATAGTTTGTATAAATGAGGTCGAAATGCTTGGTGCAGTTGGAATGTTCTATATTGATTTTGCTCAAGTTGATGATGAAGAAGTTAAAAAGCTAATAGAGTCTGAGTTATTTTTTGGCTAGAGCTTCTATATAACTGATACCTTTTTTATCTAATTCTTTTTGACAGTTTCTACATATGACTTTCATTTCTGCTTTTCCTTTAACCTGTACAAAACTGCCAAATGATGGATATTTCTCTTCAATTTCTATCTTACCATTTATGATCTTTATTTTACCTACTTCAGTGCCGCAAATGAAACACTTATTATCTACTTTTTTCCACTTCCTTACCATAGCAAAATAATAGGTGCAATGAATTAATTTATTAT
>JAGGZO010000014.1 GCA_021161995.1 Candidatus Aenigmatarchaeota archaeon | reverse complement strand
CCTTTATTTCTATCAAAAGATATAATGTAAATTATAATGCAGAATAGGTTTTCAGTTAAATTTGCTATTGTTTTGCTATTAGTGCTAACGATTTCTCTAGGTGTAGTTGTTGCAGCAACCATAACAATACCAGTAAGAATTCATCAGCAGAGACAATCACTCTGTGTCAACTCAGATCATTATCTAGGTGAGCTAGCCGATATTAATCAACTAAATTGTTTAGATAGTGGTAATCCATTCCATTTAAAATATGGCGTGGGAAAAATATATGTTAAGAGTTTATCAAACGACACAGGCTTGATACTTCAACTTCCTTTTGATAACTGTGTTATCAGTGATATTTCTGGATTAGGAAACAACCCTACAGAGAATAACATAACTTGTGTAGATAGTCTGTTTGGTGGGGGGATGGAGTTTAACGGTATAGATAGCAAACTCATAATACCTTATAACCCTTCATTGGACTCAACTAGAATAACAATTTCTTTGTGGGCTAAAATAGATGAGATTGTATCGACTGAGACTATAATTGCAAAGAGCGATTATCCGAGTTCTGGTTATTTCTTAAGAATAGAACCTGGTACAAACAACGGAGTGAAGATAACATTTTTTGTTGGAGATTCAACGGGATCTCCTCATGAAGTAGTTGCGGACAACCAAGATATTATCGGCAAGTGGGTCCACTTAGTTGCCGTTTATGATGGAGCTGAGCAAGCAATATGGATTAATGGTAAGAAGGTAGCTTATGTTACTTGGAGTGGTGATATAGGATTAAACACAAAAAATTTGGAAGTGGGAGATAAATATGGATCGAATTATTTCAATGGTGTTATCGATGAAATAGCAATCTATAATAGAGGTCTTTCTGAAAATGAAATAAAGACATTGTTTTATGATAAATTACTTTTGCTAACTTCTGCATATGATGCTAAGTACATATTAAATGAAAGTGAAAAAGTTAGTGATAATAGATTTGAAGCAGAAATATTTCTCAATAACCAGTATTATTTGAACAAGACGTTTACGCTAGAAGTGCCAGTTCCAGATGATGCAAATGCAAGTGTTTTTTACCCATATGTATCAGGGTATGTTGATATAAAAGAATTATCTGGCATTGGTCATGGTTGGTGGAACTATAGCATAGAGAAGTTCAATTATGGTGTGAAAAACAGATTGATTATAAATGCCACGCTTGCTGGTGCGGATGGGTTTGACAATGGAATAAAAGATTACAATCCAGATACATTCTTTTACAAAAGAGAAATAACCATAAACAATTCAGCTAACAACCAAAATCTAACTAACTATCAGATAAAAATAAACATAGATACTGCTAGTTTGATAGCTAGTGGTAAAATGAATGATGATTGTAGCGACATAAGATTCTATTATCATGACAATTCCACTGGTTCAGAACAAAAAATACCATATTGGATAGAACCAGGAACATGCAATACTACATCAACAGAGATATGGATCAAGGTACCTTTCATCCCAGACAATCAAACAGACATAGGTTTTGGTAAAGGAATCGCCAAAGTATACATGTATTATGGTAATCCTTCTGCAACAAGTGAATCTAATGGAGATGCTGTGTTTATGATTTCGCATACATTGGGAAGCAGCGACTCAGATTCGTTTGAATCGATAACATCAGATGGTACATATCTTTATGCTGTTGGATATATAGGAAACAATGTTCTCATCGTTAAATTTGATCAGAACTTAAATGTTGTTGAACAAAAAGTTTATGACGCTGGTGATGATGAGCAAATTAACGATGTTTATGTGGATAGTAACTATATTTATGTCGTTGGTTCTTCTAGTTTCTATGACTCAGTGTTAATGAAGTTGGATAAGGATCTTAATTTAATATCATCCAAAGTATTCGACGTTACAAATCATCGTGACAAGTTTTACTCGTTGTGTTCAGATGGTACATATCTTTATGCTGTTGGAAGAACCTTTAATCCCGATAATTATGAACTCGATTTACTCATAGCAAAACTTAACAAAAACTTTAATGTTATTGATTGGAAACTTTACAATGGTTCTAAGAATGAAGAATTTACGAATGTATATTGCGACAGTAATGGGTATATTTATACTGTTGGTTATACCGGAGGAAGTCTTGCAATAATAAAGTTTAATAACACCCTGAACATAGTATCAAACAAGGCTTATTCGGTTGGAGATGGTTATTTATCGTCAGTATATTCTGATGAGAGTTACGTCTATATGGTAGGATACTATGACTACTATGGTACTGATAGGTATTTTATAGCCAAGCTTGATAAAGATCTGAACCTCATTAGCATGTTTCACTCGCTTGGAGTTGGAAGCGATAGTCGCTTTGAATCGATAACATCAGATGGTACATATCTTTATGCTGTTGGATATATAGGATATTCAGAAAAGGATGTCATAATATTTAAGCTAGATAAAAACCTAAACGTAATATCTAGGAAAGAAATTGCTAATGCCGACTACTTGAATGATGTCTATGTCCTTGATGGCAACCTGTATGCAACTGGCAGAACAAATTCGTATGGTGCTGGTAGCTATGATGCAACCATATTTAAATTACCACTGTCTATGTCTGCTAAAATTGTATATCCAGATACTTTCACATACACATCTAGCGGAGCAGGGTTGTCTAGCGTTAGCCTCTCAACATTGGATTATTCATATTCAAATATATCATCGAGCTATAGTCTTGTGGATATTTCATTCTCTGAAGTAAGTACGGATTTGACTATCAACTATATTTATATTGCAAAATCAACATTACCAGAACCAACTATAAGCATAGGTAGTGAGGAAAATGCTCAAATAAATGAGATCCAAATATCAACCGACTTCCTAAAAATCATCGTAAATAAAAACATCTATCAAGATAAAAGCCATCCAACTTCTATAACAGTAAATGATAGAAACAACAACTTCTTGTATGAGATAAATCTTTCAAACATAACTGTAGATGATTCAAAAGTATATGAATTGTATCCAAACTATATCATATATTTCTACGATTGGGAAAACCAAAAATGGAAAGTTTGGGAAAAAGGAGCTAACAATTCTACACATAGCATGCCAAACTGGTTGAATCCAGCTTTTAGACAGGAGTTCAAGTGGAGATTTAGTTTTGAGAACAATAGCAATACAAATATTTCTCTTAACGTAACATTTTTAGTTACTGCACATGATCCATTCATTAGAATGTTCATAAATGCTGGTGACCAGCTATCCTCAATAGAACATAGTATAAACATACCAATAAAGGCAAAAGAAAAGAAGTACTATGCTTCTATATTCAATAACACTGCTATGGTATATGATTCGACAAACATAGAACTTTTGAACTATGCGTATAGAAAGACAATTACAATAAACAACACTTTAAACAACCAAAACCTCACAGATTATCAAGTAGCAATAAACATTTCTTATGACTCTAGCATGCAACCAGATTTTGAGGATATTAGATTCTCTTACTATAACTTAACCGATGGCTCAGAAACAAAAATACCATATTGGATAGAACAGAAGGTAGATAGTTCATGGGCTTATGTTTGGGTAAAGATACCTTTTATACCAGATAATCAAACAGATATAGGTTTTGGTAATGGATTAGCTAAAGTTTATTTATACTATGGCAACCCATTAGCTACTAGTGAATCAAACGCTAGTGAGGTTTTCATTTTCTATGATACCATTGAGAATGGTAATAATTGGATCTTTTGGGGTTCTCCTACTGGTAAGGTGGATACATCAGTTGGTAATCCTGCACCTTCTTTGAAAGGTAATGGTGATGGTTGGTACCATTCAGGTGCGGTATCTAAGATATCGTTCAATTTGAGTAAAGGTTTTGCTTTGATGTTTGATGGAAAACATTCATCAAATTTGAGAAGAGGTGGAGCTGGTTTTTCAACGAGAAATTCTTTTGGAACTACTGATTCTTGGCGTGATGGTGTTCAACTTAGGTTGAAATTTGACGAAACTGACGATTATATTGGGTATTTAGTTTATGAAACTTCAAATGGTACTACTGTTAGTCATGAAGATTCAATAAGAGGGAAAGATGTATGGAGACGTTATGAGATACAGATAGAACCTAATGGCGGAAAAGTTCATTTCATAGTAGATGAAGAAGAACGTTGGATCTCAACTGACAATATTGAACCATTTGTAGGTTATGTCTGTATATATGGGCATGACCCAGAATTTTGGTTTGATAATATAATAATTCGTGAATATACGTATCCAGAACCAGTCTATTCAATAGGAACAGAAGAAGTGGTTCAAAAGGATAGCCCTGTGAATGTTCTGTATGATAAAAACACTGCAGACACTGCATTATTCTTCACAGAAAATAGCAAAAATATTGGTTTAAGTTTATATAGCACATCTGACAATAAACTAAATCTTATCGAGTACAAAAATAGTTTCTCAAACAGTGAAAATATATTGATCTCCCTTGGTTATACCGATACAATAGATACGACCACCGGTAATCTATCAACATGGATCATTGGATTTAGCAATGAAACCTTAGAAAAAGTTGGTAACTCAACACTTACCTACTATGATATTACTTCATGGAAGAAATCTGGTGATTATAACTGGATTCAACATAATGTTTCTTTAGTTTTCCATTATAATAATACTTACAAAGATGATTATGGTGTTGGTTGGTATAATTATACGGGCATAGAGGATTCTAATTCATTCACAGGAACATTAATCTCAAACAGAAGTGTTAATGGTAATATTCACAGAATTGTAGACGTTGGAACATCTAGTTATATTGTTTTTAACCTAACTGATCATGATCCCATCTCGCAAAGTGATTATGATCAGAGAAGAATAAAGATAGTGATAGATTATCCATCACAGAAGGCAACCTACTTACTATTAGATTCTTTGAACGAAAGATATGGGATAAGAAATCAGAACGATGCATACATACTATTAGCTAACAACGACAGCTCAAATCAAATTTTCTTATCATCTTCTGAAAGAGGTCTATACAGCTTTTCATCAAATAAATCATCGATAAAAGAAGTAGAATTAAACCTCTCAGCATTTCACACTGGCTTAACGCTAGGCTACATAGCATCTGATATAGTAGAAGATAGTAACAACAATAACATACCAGACTTATTAGAAGATGAAAAATCAATTGGTTTCAGTTCATCAGAAAAACTAACAGACTTCACAAAAAGTTCCCTTGGTTACTATATGCTTGGTTACGATGGCTACAAATTTATCGCAACTTTTGCATATCTAGATAATGAATTTAGCTATGCTCCATTTTATTTGCTTGGTTTAAAACAGCCGGTAGGTGTAGAAAACGCCTATGAAATAGGCTACAGGGTTTCAAACGGAGCAACATGGTACATGTTTAAATCCCAACCAATCGCTAAATTCCATCTGAACTCAACATCTGTTGCACAAACAAGCAACATGATCAAGTACATAACATTCAAGCAAAATAACATTACAATCTACCCAGAAGACGAACTATACATAGAAGGTTTACCAACAACACTAAGCGGTGAAGGTGAGATAACCTATACAAAAAGCAACTTCTTACCGAAGGCAGAGCTAAAACTTTACGTAAAATACAACCAAACAATGAGTTATTGGGTTAATTACATTCTGCCAGCAAGTGCAGATTATTTAATAATCGAAATAAGCAATCCTGAAAAAACATACTTCTCAATGAAGTATAACCTAACTGATCATGATAAGATAACAATACCAACAAACAATTGGATAAATGATTATTGGTATAACATAAATTCCTTTTGCTATTCAAAGAATGATATAAAATACGGTATGGTTTGTTCAGATGCTTCACCGGAGGAAGTTGCTGTGGCGTTAATAGGTGGTTATGGTATAGTTGATTCATTGTGTTATAAAAATGATACTAAATATACTCTTTCATTGAATACAACATCAGATAAGATAATAATACCGTTAACTGATAACTGCAGAATGGTTGTTAGCAAAATGAGGAGTATTCAGACATATGGCATACCCACAACCAGCTTCAATGAAGAAACGGCTAAGAGCAATTATGTTACAATGACTCTGAGTTATGATAAAATAAAAGTTCTTGGTGGTTTGAGTTTCAGCAATGGTTATTATAGGTTATGCGTTAGAAATGTTGGTAGGGAATACGGAACTACTTTAGTCGAAATAGTTAGATGTTAGTTTATTGTTTTGTCATCCAAACTATCATTGATATCATGAACACTCCAGCTACCAGTATCCACGTGTTTAACATAGGATTCAAAGCTACCATTCCATTAGAGATCATGCTTTTGTTTGATTGAAAATAGAAAACTATTAGCAAAATAGCGGCAACCAATATCAATGACAGAAATATCTTTTCTGCTTGTTCTCTGTTAACCATAATAAATCTTCTTCAACAAAATTTAAATTGAAACTAGTTGTTAATATTATTGAAGCCGGGGTGGCCGAACTAGGCAAAGGCGCCGGACTTGAGTGACAGCTTGGCTTGACACTGATGAAAAGATGATTGAAAGGAGGTGATTTGAATTCAAAGAAATCCGGTGGGCGTATGCCCGTAGGGGTTCAAATCCCCTCCCCGGCGTTTTATTTTATAGGTTTCCAATCATGATATTGTAAGTAGAATCTATAACTAATACAACTAGAATCTGTTCAACGATACTATTAGAAAAGTTAAAATAGAGAATATATTTGATGAAATGTTATATTTGTAGAAGGGAAGAAGCTGTTGTACGAATAGAAGGAAAGAATTATTGCAAGGATTGCTTTCTCAAACTATATGAAAAAAGAGTAGAAAAGGTAATAAAGAAATGGAAACTTATAGAAAATGGAGATAGAGTAATGGTTGCCCTTTCTGGTGGTAAGGATAGCGCTTCAATGCTATACTTTCTAAACAAGTATAAGAAAGCAGTTGATTTTGAGCTAGAAGCAATGTTTATTCATCTATGGATTCCCGAATACTCTGATCTGGCATTAGAAAAATCAAAAGAACTCACTAAGATGTTGGGTATAAAATTGCATATAGTTGACATAAAAAAAGGAACGGGAAAAACTTTAATTGAAATAGCTAGAAGCAATAGAAGAAGAGCAATTTGTTCTATTTGTGGCATAGTAAAGAGATACTACATGAATAAACACCCAAGAGAAAGAGGATTCAATAAAATTGCTACTGGTCATAACATGGATGATATTCTCGAGTTTTTTATCAAAAATTTCATCGACAGAAACTTTGAATGGAATGATAAACTAAAACCAATAGTCCCATCTACGCATCCAAAACTTCTAACAAAAATAAGACCATTGTACGAATGCAGTAATGTAGAGAATTACTACTATGCAAAATTCAACTTGTTGCCTTTTATTGAATCAAAATGTCCGTTTTCAAAAATAAGCAAATGGAAAAATATAGTAGAGTGTTTTGATACAAACATACCCGGATCAAAAAGACAATTTACAAGAACAATAGAGGAATTAAATTTTTCGGTTAAGGAACCAGAATATAAACAATGTAAAATATGTGGTGAACTAACAACTTCAAAAAATGGGATATGTAGCTTCTGTAAGCTCATACATGAGAATTGAACTTCATACCTCTACTTCTCTTCTCCTAATATCTTTCTTCCTATACGGCAGCATGTAGAGGAACAGGTGAAGTGAAAATAGCAGGCCTATAACATATAGAGATAGTTTTATCATCCTGTTTATTATTGGTGCAGAAACAAACGAATAGTATTGAGTAATAAATGTTTCATAACTTGGAAGTTTTTCGTATAATAGGGGTGCGGAAAAATAGACTGGGTTTATTCTTATAAAAATGAAAATTATCAACAAAGTCAATAATCTGTTCAGATACTTATCATCTATCAAATAGAATAATGGTAATACAGCAAGGAAATATTGTTCGTTAACTACTTTTGATGAAAACAGGAATACGACCATCAACAGCAAAATAGCTTCGTAGAATCTTAATTTACTTCTCATTGTGAATACCAAAACAACCAAATAACTAGCTATGAAGAACAATGAATATATTTTAGAAACAGAATAATCAAACCAGAAATCTTCGACTGTCCAAATTGAGTTAGCGAATGTTATGCCTCCCATTATTCTTTCTTTTTGCAGCATGTATGTTGAATAGATGAATGCTGTTGGGTCTTTTAGGAAGTACAATAAAGTTGGAATGTGTATAATGAAAACAGGTATAAGAAACATTGCTAAATTTAGCAATTTCCTGTTTGTTTTCATGAGTTTGTATGCTATGTATGGAAGCAGTATTATTGTGTACGGTTTAACCAATGAGAAAGCATAAAATATCCCTGACTCTATGTATCTTTTTTGTTCAAAAAAGTATACGAAGAATAATAAAGATAAGCCAACTATTATTTCACTCATTCCCAAAACAGATGTTATCAGCATCGCGTATAGTAGAGAGATTATAAGTAAGTATTTTTTCTTTCCGTACTTTTCCATGAAATAGCTGGTAACGAATAACAGCAGTATCAACGGCAGTTTTATTATGAGATTATACATGAAAACACTATCTACAAATTTAACATCAAGCAAATGAAGCACTTGTATAGAAGTTGTTATTGGTGATGCTATCCCATAAAAGTGTACGTATAGCTTGTAGAACGGATAAAATATGTGAGCTAATAATACCGGGTATGTATATCCTTCTACAAATACCGGTAAGTTTGTCGATTCCTGTATAGCTCTGGTTTTCTCATAGTAATACGAGAATGGGTTTATTCCATTGTCTATTAGTTTAAGTGTCTGGGTTAGTATGTTCATATCCCATACATGCATGAAAAATGGAGATAGTACTAACGAAATCGCTAATAGTGTAATGCTTATGAGAGGTATTTTCCTCTTATTCTTTGTTTGCATAGTACCACCATGTCGATGAAAGGATTACCAAAGTTATCAGTGGATATAAAATCAGAAATGGATCGATTACTTCAACTTTGTTTTTTTCTCCAGATGGAATGAATTCGATTTTTACAATATTGCTATGTGGTTGTATCTCTATGCTATTTCCAGTGATCTCATAACTTGTGTCGAAGATTTTAATGCATCCTAGAGAATCATCATGTAAATAAAGAACTATTGTTGTGCTATTACCATAACTCTTGAACGATACTTCTACACGATTTTCGTGCATTATAATGCGCTTTTCTGCTATTTTAGAATTGTTATAAAAATATGCTTGATATATTATGTTGTTGTATGTTCTTGTGACATATTCAAAATCTGACAGTCTAGTTTTATTTATTTTCGAGAGAGAATCACTGAGTTCTACCCAATCTTGGTATGCACCATTCTTATTAACCAATATCAATGGCTTAAACCCACCAAAAAATATGTCTGAAAAGAATACTGCATATTCTTCTTTATGATATGCTATCGCTCCATAAGAGTTTGGTCTACCATCAAAAAGATAGTACATGAAACTGGGAGAGTATATTAGTTTATCGTTGATTTTGGCATAAACAAAATGTATTAAAGGTAGTAGAGAGACTGAGAAAATTACCAAAAACACAACAAGTATCACCAATTTCATCCATCCATCGATTTTATGTTTTGGCTTCCCGAACGAAATTTCTTTATCAGAATAAAATCTTCTCATATCTATTACTTGTGGATAACACATTTAAATACTTACATATCAGTGATAAAAAGGTTTAAATATACACTATCCTAGTGATAATAATAGGTGAAATTATGGTAGAAAGGGAAATAATAGATAATAAAAATACTCCTGCAGAATCCTACAAAGATAAGGGACTGGATGATACACTTAGCGAAATATTCGAAAAAGCAGAGTTTCCCACCGAGGAAGAACTGGACAAAAAAGTAAAAAACATAAGAAATAAACTTTCTGAAAAAATTGAAAATGAGAAAAACAAGCAAGTATATACTGAAATAACTTTCCCAACTGTAAATACCGAAAAAATAAAAGAATTCTTCGGCAGGACAAAAGAAAAAGTAGTTGAGCATAAAAAAGAAATTGGAGCGGCTTTACTATCTGGTTTAGTTTTTGGTGGTATTGGCTATGGTATAGGCAATGCTCCTGTTGATGATTTGCAACATCAAGTTGGTTATCTAAACAACTCATTAATGGAAAAAAGTAATCAAGTTACGGAACTTCAAGATCAGCTTAGTTATTATGAAACTTCACTAACAAAAACCAACAAGGAATTGTCTTTATTAAATTCATCTTTGCAAACATTACAATCTGAAAACTCTGAATTAAAGCAAAATTTGTCTAGCTCCTGGTTGTTGATAGGAGATTTGAACCAAACATTACAATCTTTGGAGAAAAACTATACAATGGTAAAGAATGAAAACGCCGTTCTAGAAAAACAGGTTGATTCCCTGAATGCTAGCGTAAACGATTACAAATCCATAATAGCAGATTTATTTCTGGACGATAAACTAGACAAGAACATAGAGTTTTTGACATACGCAGTAAGAGATATAAGAGATGAAAAGCAAATAGATGAAGCGATAGATGAAATGGTTAAGAATGGTATAAGTAGTGTTATCATATCCTATCCAGGAAACGATGAACATTTAATCTCGCTAAAATACTTCCTAAGAGATTACAAATCAACATACAAGAAAGTTTACGGAGAAGAACCAGAGATAAATCTATTGTTAGAAGATAACGTAGTTAGTGCATATAGATTTTCATCCGTATTAAAGGCTTTAGAAAACGAAAATCTAGGATATCCAGATAAAATATACATAAGAGATTTATATGGATTAATAATAAACGGTAGGGGAGAAGATGCACTAAAAATAGTTAAGGGGGCCAAAGCAAGGGACATAGTTATTGTGTTTGATGTAAACCCATACTACAAACCAACAAAAGAGCAAGAAAAGACATTGAAAAAAATATTAAGCTACAATAACGTTGAACTGACAATATTTTCAATGCAGTACTTTGATGCAAGCAAATACAAGAACTTACCGGACAGCGAAAGAGAAAAGGTATTCTACGAAGATTTAGAAAAAGCTGTAGAAGCAGTTAAAACGCTCGCAGACAAATACCACAAAGAATTTATCGCACCTATAATAGTATCTCATGAAGGTGTTATTACAGAAGCAGATCCACTGTACTTAGCAGCATACATGAAAGAATTGAAGAAACTAGGTGTAAAAGAATACATAGTCAACTCTTGGGATGAACAAAACAACGGCACACCAATAGCAATACAATTATACAGAAGAATACTGAAAGATGACTAAACAGCCACCATCACTCTCTTCTTTTTATACACGTTCTCGAGTTGTTTTAACTCTGCGTTTAAATCTCTCAACTCATCAAAGAAGTCTATTCTATTTCTTAAATACACAATCCCATCAGATGCTGCCTTTTCTGATTCAGCTTTTTTTCTTTCTGCGGGATCATAATACAAAAAGATACCATATCTATCTTCAACTCTAGTTATTACATCATAATCTATTCCAAATATTATATAGTCTTGCAGAATTTCCGTTCCAACATCACCAGTATACTGCTTGTAGTGATATTCAGTTGTTTTTTTCAGCGCAGGTAAGGACACTTTGCTAAAGAAACCTCTCTTATCACGATCCATCACTCTTTTTACTAGTTTTATGTCATGATCATCATAGAAGAATCTACTACACAAAACAATTGCAGAAATCTTTTTTCTGTAAACAGCTATGTATTCGTTTAGGGTTTTTGATAATACAATGTCATAATACTTACCTATTCCACTATGTTTTCTGAATGGTGAATTACCTTCAATAAAATATGGTATGAATACAATGGTATTTCTCTCAATCAAATCATAATCATAAACATATTTCTTACCATTCGGTTCTTTACCCTCTAGAAATCTCTTAGTCAGCATCTCTGAAAAAGCTACAGTATGAAAATATCCCTTTCTTTTTTTGCTAGTTTCATCATAAAAGGTTACCGGAGCGTTTGCATCATCAGCAAATAGCATTATTTCATCTTCCGGTATATCAGAAAGAGAGCGCAAACCATCTTTTGTGAGTATCTTAGTCAATTGCTTTGATAGCTTGAGACCACGAACCATAGTCCGGCCTCTTATTATTTATTTTACATTACAGCAATTTATCTTTTGTAGAGTGGTACTGATTTCGAATTTTGTCATCTAGAAGAAATAAAAATATTATCAAACAATCCCTTATTGTGAGAATATGAAGGAAGAAGGGATGAATGGAATTGATATAATAGCAAAGGAACTATTTAATCTACAAAAAGAGTATGAGAAGAGTTTTATCAAAATTATGACAAATAAAAACGAAGATTATTATGCAAAATGCCTAAATGATTTGAAAGAAAGTTATGAGAAAGACTTTGGTAAGCTGGCTAGACTAATAACAGAATACATACATGTAGTGTCTTTATTGAATGCAACAGGATATGAGATTGAGAATATAGATTTCTATACAGACAGAGATACCAGAAAGTATTCCATTAGATTGAATGTTAATAGAGTATTGTATGAATACAGTCCACAAAAATATGAAGAACAAAAAGAAAAACATCTCAAAAAGTTTTTCAGCATGATAGAAGATGATGGTTTTGGTAGAGAAGAAATAAGAATCATGGATGGAGAAATAGAAAAGCTGAAAAATAAACACCTTTATTTGTCGATCGACCAAGCAGTAAATTTAGATATGAAGAAGAGCTTGATGATAGTAAGCGATTTTGGAGAAATATATGTTGAAGTAGTTGGAGAAAGAGTCTATTAATCGTTTTCATTTATTCTATTTTTATGAACACAGTACTTCTATCACTAATAATAGTTTTAATTGGATTTTTGATGAATCTATTCTACTTTCAGTTCAAAAAAAGGGAAATTAGCAAGAAAGCTATTAAGAAATCTATAGATGTAATATCGGGCAGAGTAAGTGAAACATTTGCCCCATTGCTAAAATTTGATGAACACGGAATAAACCCGAAAGATGCAAGGTTCATAGGCTCGCCCATAGACTTTGTTGTTTTCAAAGGATTACACAAAGATGAACCAGAAGAGCTAATTTTCATAGAAGTAAAACATGGTAACTCAAAACTTTCTTCAGTACAGAAAAAAATAAAGCAAATAATTGAAAACAAAAAGGTTAGATGGATAGAAATTAGGATTTGATTTTTCTCAACTTAGCTATGAAGAATCCTTCCTGACCCTTTTTGATGACTCTTTTGGTTTTTCTTAAACTTTCATCAAATTGCATCTCGTTCCAAAAGGTAAACCCATCTATTGTTTCTATACCTTTTATTTTAATTTCTTCTAACTCGACACTCAAATTTTTTAATGCATAGTCTATCACAGCTTCGTTTTCTTCTGGCTCTAAAGAGCATGTGGAATAAACCATAATACCATCTTCTTTCAGCATGTTGTATGCTGACTTCAACAAAGCTTTTTGAACCCCAGAGAGATACCTTAGAAGTCTTTCGCTTATTCTTTTGGTGTTTTCTAGATTATATGTCCCGCTAGCAGAACATGGAACATCTAGCAGTATTTTGTCAAACTTGAAATCTATTTTTTTCCAAAGTGCTCTACCATCAACAGAAATAACTATTGTGTTCATGATGCCCATTCTTTGTAGATTGGAAGTTAAAGCTTTGATTCTTTTTAGGCCAATATCATTAGCTATTATTAATCCACTATTTCCCATCATTTGAGCCATTTGGGTTGTTTTTGCACCTGGAGCAGCACATAAATCTAAGATAAGTTCATCTGGTTTCGGATCTAAAACTATAGGGGGTATCATACTCGAAGCATCTTGAATAAAAATGTATCCAAGTATATGTTCGATTTCTTTTGATACAAGCTTTCCATTTTCTCCGTCATTGAGAACATAGTAACCATTCTTGTAATAAGGTATTTGTTTCAATTCATAACCCTTTGACTCTAAATTTTCCTTTATTATTTCTGGCTCAAGCTTTAGATTGTTTAACCGAATTGCTGTAATCGGTAGTTCAAAATAACTAAGATAATCATCTCCGATTATCTTCTTGTATCTTTCCAAATCCATAGAATATTTACCGAAATTTGGCTATAAGTAAGTTTTTTACAAGTATTTACAAAAATTAATTGTGAAAGCTGAACGAATAGATAAATTTCTTAAAGGAATCGATTTGTATAGACATAGGAAGAAAAAAGCTCCTGATGAGATAATCAAAAAAATTCTTGAAGATATATTCAAGACACATGCAATAATAAGAAGTCAGAATGAATTGCTCAAACTGGTAAAATCAAAGTTAGAAAAAGAACATCCAGAATTTGGTATAGGTGCAAAAAGGTT
>JAGGZO010000037.1 GCA_021161995.1 Candidatus Aenigmatarchaeota archaeon | reverse complement strand
GATTAGAAGGATGTAAGCACCTTTCATTCTTTCAGCTTTTTTATCAACAAATCAAAAAATCTACTACGAAATGCAGCGTTCCTTTCAAGCTTTTCATTCGCTATTCTCAGAAATTTTAGTAGAGTCTCGTTATCAACCAGAAAACCAAACCTTTCATCAAAAATTGGTATGCTCATTCTGTCTAGACCATTGATCTCAACAACAACTCTATCCTTAGCGATAGAAATTATACCAGAGTGCTTGAAACCAACTTCAAAACACACATCAACTATTTTTTTAGCAACATCCAGATTTCTAGCAGAAATATGTAAAATAAATGGATCTTGCTTAAACCATATCTTACCTTTTAACTCTTTTTCTCTTTTTCTCAACTTTTCTATTTCATCTAAGAAATCGTTTTCATCAACTGTTTCATGCCACTTGGCTATGAAATAGCTGTATTTTTTGCTTCCAAGGTCATGCAGAAGAATTATTCTTCCAGCGCAACTAGATGTTGTGTAAACATCTTTAAGCTTATTAACTTTAATCAAATCCATCAGTATTGGCTTATCAACCTCCCCATTATCTATAGCCTCTCTAAATTTTTTCAGAGCGATTTCTTTCTGTCTTTCAAAACCCATTCTATTCACCAATGATTTTCTTAATTGCTTGATTTATTTTCTTATCAAACTTTTTAACGTCTACTTTTAGTTCTCCTTTATGCAACTTTTTTCTCCATGCTTCTAACATAAAATTTTCTAAGCCTAAATACTCAGCAGCAGTAACAATCTTTGTTTTTTTACAAGCACTAATTACATCAGAGATCTTTTCTTTGTAGTTAACATCCCTTAATAAGTGGTGGTCTAGCATAACAGTTTTGACTTTTGTGTTGTTTATCGCATTTATAAGATTCTTTTTTGATTCTTCAAATTTTTTTGATGAAAACCTCCAACCAATGAATATAGTGGGATAACCATCTATAGTAGCTATCTTTGGGTTTTTATCGATGAACCATTTCATTGCAGCTGGATCATAAAGATTCTGGGCATCGCTACCAAACAAATACGTGTTTTTGCCTTTTTTGATGAAAACCATTTGCACTTTACCGACCTTAGACCTAACTTCACCATGCCATACTAGTGGAGAAGTTTCTATCGTAACACTGTCAAATTTGTATTCGTCGCCATCACTAAAAATTATTTCTTTGGCATATTCTTTTGCAGTATTTTCAAAAGCCTTCCCCCTGACATATCCAGATCGATGCATATTTTTGTAGTTAGCTGCTATTATTACTTTATCAGAAAATATCTTCTTGTATAGCTCTTCTTCATCTGGAAACGGATGATGATCATAGTGGTAGTGTGTAATGACAATAACCTTTGAAAGCTTAGCGTATTTTACTATTCTATTGAACGATAACTCAAGCATTTCATACTCTTCTTTAGCTGGAGGTAAACCATACCTTCTTGGACCTAAAGCGGCACTGGGGTCTATGAGTATACTGTTTTTTCCTGTATAAACTAAAGTAGCTAAGGATCTCACACCAAGAGAATCTGCAGCCAAAGGTACTATTTTCATGAAATATAGTCTAAATTTCAAAAATTATAGCATTTTAAGTGAATGCATATCCATGTATTTTAATCACCACATAGTAGAAAAATATTTATATACCATTCTGACAATAATAGATTATGTTCAACTTAAAAGGAATAAAAACAAACTTTTTAGGCAGAAGAAAGGCAAAAGTTACAGAATACGAGAGAGAAACTCTAGAAAGGGAGTTACTAGAAAAGCTATTTGATTTTGATAATGTTTACCTTATTTCAATAGACCCAAGAGAGAAAACGAATAAGGACAAGCCAGGAAAGGAAAGACCTGATTTAATAGAAAAGCTAAAGAAAAGATATGAAACACTTGCTTCAAACTATCCGTTAGAGTTGTATGACAAAACAAACAAAATATACATATACCAGGCAAGCAAAGATCCAAAAGAAGATACTGTATATATATGTGACATAACTCTAGAAGGCTATAACGCCAAAGTAGAAGCTTATCTCGATAGAAATGGGAGAAAAGATACGATAGTTAGAAATTTAACAATAGAGAATCCGTCAGCAATAGTTTTATACAGAAAAGGTATTTCATGGATAACTGATAACTATCTAGCATTCAAGGGTGCAATAAAAGAGGGAAAAGATTACCATAATGAAATTGCGGCAATAATATTGCTAGGTAAGGACAAAATAGGTGTAATAAAAAATAGTGGATACACAATCAGATAACTTCACTATTTTCTTAATTTTTAAAGCTAGATCAGTAGTTTCCCAATCAGCTGCTCCAGAAGTTTACTTTTTCCGGGATGCCCCGGGCGGGATTTGAACCCGCGACCTACGGCTTTCTCTCACGCGGATAATGTAGCTTTCATCAATTTTTCAAACCCATTGACCCCTCGTCATCGTTAGGAGGCCGCCGCTCTATCCATGCTGAGCTACCGGGGCTCAATAATAAGATAAACAAAGAAAATTAAAATACTGTCTCAAGGAATTTATCTGCTAGTCTTTCAGCCAGATAGCCATACACCTCAATCTTAGTATATGCTATCTTATATAGACTAAGGATTTCCAGCGCATCCTCTCTTTCTAAACCCAGACCAGTTATAAAGTATAACACAGTGGCAGGATATTCATGAATAAAAGGTTTTATTATATTTTCTATTGCATCTCCCATCAAAACCCTGATTGCATCATACTCGTTGTGTATTAGCCTTTTGCTGTAACCGTCTTTTATCTTGTATGCATACTCAGCATCTGAAATGCTAACATCGAACATCATATCATTATATCTTCTAACAGTAATCTCTGCTGGGTGTAAATTAGCATGTGAAATGCCATCATTTACCATTTTTCTAAGGGTCATGCCTAAACTGTAAAATATCCTGCACAATTCACTTTCATTAAACAAATCTTTTACCCAGTTAAATCTAACGTAATCATACCTGATCAAACCAAAATCATGGTTAAAAACTCTATCCTTGACCCTTATCGGATAATTAAATGATTCACTCTTCCTCATTATCTTAAACTCTCTTTTAGCGGCTTTTTTTGTGTATTCATCTTTGATAACCAAATCTACTACTAGAATATCTCCTATTTGATATTTTTTCGTTATCATCGCATCATCGTTTTTCTTTAGGAACACATCGATCGCATCATCTACGTATTCAACATCATCTCTATCATAAACTCTGACTATATATTCTAGAGGTCTAAAATTGAACCTATACGGCTTACATACTTTTACATTAAAAGAATTCTCATATTGATCAAAAGGATCCATCCAAATCCTATCTGGAATTTCTTCCGGATACAAGAAATACTGATTATCAATTCTGTACAGATAGTATTCTTTTCCACTTCTTCTATCCATAACCAAATCTGAATAACCTATTTTGTAGCTATCAACTATCACCATTCTGTTCATGGCATCACCTCATATGAAATATTCTTCAACTATTTTATCGCAAATCCTACCAGCTATTTCGATTTCCCTATCGCCAATATAGTCAATCCTCCTTTTTATTTCCTTCGCTATTCTATCATCATAAACATCTAAACCTTTTAAAAATTCATCAACCACAAGCTTTTCTTTTTCATCAATAAAATTAAGAAATCTTATACTAGAAAGTATTGCTGAAGCTATAGTCATTCTAATACCATCTTCCCTTGTTATTATAAAATGTGATATATCGCCTTTATCTAACTTATACATATCAGAACCATCTGTTATTTTGACCAAAAACTCTTCATCTTTTTTTATTACGATATTATCTTCATGCAAAGAAGTGTGACCATAGCCGGATTCTATCATATCTAGTGTAGCTTTACCTATTTTGTAAGCAATTTCTCTTGCGTCATCGATATCAAGATAATCTTTAAGGTATCCCAAGCGTATATAATCTTCTCTAACCAAAGCAGTAGATGTCTCCATTTCTTTTATGGGTGGATTTATTATCATGTAAACTCCATAGACATTAACGCAGGAATCACAATCTTTCAGCATTTCATACTCATGATGTGCTACATCATGATCAAACCTAGATAAATTCTGAACTGTTATCATAACGTATAAGTCATTACCCATTTTAAAACCCTTTTTACTTAAAAACTTACCTCTACCATTAGAAATTATTTTACTTTTGTACAAATCATTAGCTTTTTTTATGTATAATGCGTCTTTTTCGTCTTTAATCCTTTTAACAAAAGTAGAATCTCGATAATGTCTTATAGAATTAGCATTATCTACTTTAATGCTATAACTTCTTTCTTGCTTATCAAAATCCATGAACGGCCTGCTTTCATCAAGTTCTTCTGGATACAAAAAGAACGTTCTACCCTCTTTGTAAACATGGAAATATCCTTTATCTACATCATACAAATTCAAATAGTATTCTCCCAAGTATTCAAGCGGTTTTGACCTCCATGTATGTCCAAATACCATAAATTATTACTTGTAGGTAGTTATATATAAAGTTTTCGGTGTCTATATATTAAGTGTTACAAATTACGATTTATTGATTAACAACAAAATATACTGTATGAAAGTCTCAATCGATAAGAACATTGTAATGATTTCTTTGAATAAACATGAAGAAATAATAGATTCTATAACCACAATATCCAAAAAACTAAAGTTGAAATCGGGAATAGTCATAAATATCTCTGGAGAGTTAAACAGAATCAAGTTATTCCACTACAACTCTAATGAAAACGATAAAAAAATTATGGAAATAGATGGAAAATTAACCATAACATCAGCTTCTGGCTACATAGCTATTTTTGGTAAAGAAGTAGAGCCAACTATACTAATGAATGTGGCTGATGAAAATGGTAACGTAGTTGGTGGATACGTAAGTGAAGCAATAGTAGAAAATAGCGTTGAAATATTTATACTAGTTCCAGCAAAAACAATTTTTGAAAAGCGTTTCGATGTAAAATCTGAAAGACTTAAACTAGAGATGAAATCATATGAACTCGAATTTTGAAAATGCATCGTTTTGGGATATAAGAAGAGAAAAGAAATTTGTTAGCCTAATAACCATAGAAAACGATGAAATCAAACGAATCGAAGAAAAAGAAATAGAAGGCATTGGAATAAGAACTTTTGGAAATGGTACCTGGTCCCTATTTTTCTCAAACAATGATGAAAAAACTCGTAAAAAAAGAAAGAAGAGTAAACAGAAAGTTGTAAACAAAAAACCGATAAAGGGCAAGTACAAACTATCTGCTAAAAAGGATGTGAGAAGCATTGATCTGGAAGAGAAAGTAGAAATGCTCAAAGAAATCAAAAAACAATTCGAAGGAGAAAAAATAAAATCTGTTTCAATAACCTTATACGCATTTCATAGAACAATGGAATACGTAGATTCTTTAGGCTCTAATGCAAGCCAAGAATATCCAATAACCTCTGTTTTTGTTAATTTAGTTGGGAAAGAAAATAGTAGATTAGAAAGATACGCAATAAGTTTTGGTGATTCTGTAGGTTTAGAGTTGTTGGATGAAAAAAATTGGGAAAAAATAGCTAGAGAAACTAAGCAGAAAGTCTATGATTTACTAAAAGCAAAGAAGATAAAAGGTGGTCATTACAACGCTATACTAGACAATGAGCTAGCGGGTGTTTTCATCCATGAAGCTTTAGGGCATGCCGCAGAGCTAGACCATGCAATAGAATCGCACACGATCTTGAGTAACCAAGAAGGAAAGAAAATTGCACCAGATTTCTTCAATTTAATCTCAACTCATACAAAAAAATCATTTGGGTTCTATTTCTTCGATGATGAGGGTGTGAAGAAAAAGGATACATACCTAATAAAAAACGGTGTGTTCACAAACTACATGAGTGATATGAAATCATCAATGGAAACAGGAAAGTCATTAACTGCTAACGGAAGAGCTGAAGATTATTCAAACTTTCCTATCGTTAGGATGAATACACTTTGCATAAAACCGATGAAAAATGTTTCATTTGAAGAGATGTTGAATGAATTGAAGAACGGTTTGTACTTAATTGGGTTTACTGGTGGCGAGACCTCTCCAAGTGATGGGAATTTCCTATTCAAAACGCAAATAGGCTATTTAGTTAAGAATGGTGAAATAGTAGCTCCGTTAAAAGATGTTTCTATCGGTGGGCATACACTAGAAACATTAAAGCACATAAAGCTACTTAGCAAAGACTTAGAAAAAGATAAAGGTTTTTGTGGGAAGGATGGTCAAAGTGTGCCAGTTGCTGAAATAGTTCCAAAAATGCTCGTTGAAAACATATTGGTGGGTGGAGAATGATAGAAAAAATAGCAAGAAAATTTGATTCAAAAGTAGATCAGTGGGAAATATTTAGAGAAAGATACATCATAGAATCACACAGATTTCTAAACAAAAAGAAAATCAAGATAAAAAACGGTTTAGAAGAGGGCTACGGTATAAGAGTGATAATGGGTAAGCATATTGGATTTGCAACAGCTAATAGCGAAAGGGAGTTAGAAAACGCTTTCAGAAAAGCAATAAAAATTGCAAAGTTAAGCGACGAGCTAAATTTCATACCAGAGTTGCAAGCTTCAGAGAGTATAACGTTTGAAAAAATAGATGAAACACCGGTAGAAAGAGGTATAAAAGATTTATCCAACTCGTTAAAAGCTATTCATGAAAAAAACACCAAATTAAACATAACGTTCTCAAAAACGACAATAGAAAAAAACATAATAAACTCAATGGGATGCAATTGTCTTGGTATAAAAACTTACTTTGATTTTTGGGTAGCTGCAACCATTTCCTACAACAGTAAGCATGCAGAGGCATATGCTAACTTTTATTCCACGAAATATCAAAATGTTTTTTACGAAAAAATATTGGAAGCTATATCGAAAGCAAGAGATACTGCAAACGCAAAGGAATATTCTTCTTTCAAACTTGATGAGGTTGTTTTACACCCAGAAGTTTTTTGTGCTTTGCTAACACATGCATTCTTACCAAGTTTCTATGCAGACGCTGTAGATTCAGGAAGGTCAAAACTAGCTAACAAAAAGAATCAAAGAATAATAAACAAAACGATAACCATAATGGAGAATGTAAGAAGAAGGTCTTATAATTATTCAAAATTCGATGACGAAGGAAATAGAATAAAAAGAAAATACATGGTAAAGAATGGTATGCTAAAAAATTATTTCTACAATTCATTCTATGCGTCAAAACACAGAGTAAAACCAACAGGAAACGGATTCAGAACAAGCTATGATAAAACACCACACATAGATTATTCAAGACTTGAATACAGATTTGATAAAGCAAAAAGATTTTCAAAGATGATTTCAGAGATAAAGAAGGGTATTTTGGTAAAAGAAGTTCTAGGCGCATGGCTATCAAACAGCACAACCGGAGATTTTTCATCAAAACTATACTTAGGATATCTTATAGAAAATGGTGAGATAACCAAACCTATAAACGCAAGGATGGTAGCTGGTAATATATTTGACGTTTTAAGCGGTGATTTTACAACAAGTAAAGAGTATTTCCTTTCAGGTTCACCAATGAACTCGGGAGATTGGGGAAAGGAAGAACAAATACTCCCATACATAAGAACAAAAAAGATAGCAATAGTTTAGATGAATGCCTTTATTTTCTTATTGCTTGCTATTATCTTCAAGATCTTTCTACCGAGTTCTGAGTTCTTAGAGACTTTTATTTTGTTCTTTTTACCAACCGTAGCCGAGAAGATAAACTTATCATCTACATAAAAACTGGCTAGTTTACCAACTATATTCTTCTTGAACTTAAACTCTATCGAGTTACCAGTTTCATCAGTTTCAAATTTTACCTCATTACCAAGAGTTGGAATTCTTGGCTCAACCTCTAAACTAATTCCAAGCATTTCTTCTAATTTTTTGATAACCGAACCTTCTCTTCCTATTATTCTCGGTATCTTTTTGTTATCAACTCTTATGATTGCTTTATGATCACTAACTATTTCTACTCCAGCATTTTTGTCAAATTTTCTTATGATTTGATAGATTCTTTGTCTGGCCAACTCTCTAATACCAGATGGTTTTTCTTCTTTTACAGGCACAACAACATTTTCCTCGCCGTAGGTGTATATCTCGTATTCTAGTTTACCTGTTTCGAAATCTCTAACCTCAACTACTGGCCTGGATAAATCTTCCTCTGTCATTCCACTAGGAACTTTAACAGTGATTTCGAGAGTATAAACTTTATCAACACCACCATTTTTGATGAATATAACAGTATCTACTATGTGTGGTAGCATACCCAACTCTACTCTTGATAAAAATCTTTGTACCGCGTCTATAGCTTTACTTGCATGTACAACACCAATCATGCCAACCCCAGCCAATCTCATATCAACAAAAATCTCAAAATCCTGTGTTTTTCTAACTTCATCGAAAGCTGTATAATCAGGTCTCACTAGCAATAAAATATCTGCAGTTTTTTCAAAGCTACCTTCTAATGGGGTATACTGAGTAACTTCATCTGGTACTTGCAAATCTCTTGGTGACTCTAGAGTTTTGATTATTTTTCCTTGCTTCAAATAAAACTCTACTAACGCAGAAACAAAAGTGGATTTACCGCTACCAGGAGGTCCGCAGACTAAAATACCTTCAGCCTTTTCTTTCAATCTCTTCAGCAATCTTTCAGAAAGTTTATAATCTTCTAATCTAAGCTTAACTATCGGTTTTACAATAGTAACTTCCAACCCATCGCTAAAGGGAGGTCTCGCTATGGCTATTCTATAATTCTGGAATTGAATAACCATCGCATGATTTCTTATTATTTCAAACGATGACTTTTCATCAACTCTAGCAGCTTCTACTATTTCCTTTATTATATTTTCAATCTCTTCTCTTGTTAATGGTTTATCTCTTAGCTTAACTAACTTGAATTTGCCTGGTTTACCTCTTTTTGCGTATGGTGGAACACCTTCTTTCAAATGGACGCTCATGGTTTTGCTATCAAAAAATTCCTCGAACGTAAGATTAATAGTTTTTATATCAGCCGGTATGTATAAAACATCAACTCCTTCAGCCTCAGCAACCAGCGCTTGTACATAATCGGCAGTAACCAGAGTTGCCTTCTCTGTTTTAGCAACATCTCTTATGATAGCATCTATTCTACCGCTTCTCGCTAGCTTAATATCTTCAAGCGTCGGCCTTTGACCAGCAAATTTTATCTGCACTCCTCTCTTCTTACAAACCTCTCTTATTCTTTTCAGTTCTTCTAAACCGATGAAACCTTCTTCTCTTCCCTTAGAAGCCTGTGCTTGCAACTCATCTAGAGCAGCATAAGGAATAATCACTTCCTTAACTTTCCTTTTTTCTATTAATTCAGGTACCTTTTTGTCGATTATTATGCTCGTATCCAAACAAATTTTCTTCTTCATGTTATCAACGAAAAATAGTTGGATAAAATTTATAAATATGGTAATGTCTATACATTCATCAAAATTCCTTTGATCTTATCAGTAATCTCATTTTTGTTCAAGGTAATCTGCTTTCTCTCTTTCATCAATTTTAGCTGGACTGTTGAATTCTCTACCTCATTGTTTCCTATTATCAACACAAATGGTATGTTCAACTTATCAGCATACTCTAACTGTTTAGAGATTCTCCTCTTGGTTAGATTCACTTTTGTTGGTATTCCATCGTTTCTCAATTCTTCAGCTATTTTTAATCCATACTTAACTATTTTGTCATCAAAATCTGTGAATGCTACAAAAACTTTAGCATAAGTTTTTTCTGTGTCTATTAGATTGTTATCTTTCATCAAATCGATTATTGGATCTATGCCAAGAGAGATACCAACTGCTGGTATATCTTGACTACTAAACATACCTATCAGCTTATCGTACCTACCACCACCTCCAATAGCTCTGCTGAATTCTTTACTCCATATCTCAAAAACATTTCCGGTATAGTAATCAAGACCTCTAACCAAAGAAGTATCGAATACTATCAGCTTACTCTCAACACCAAAATACTCAGCGTACTTAATCAATTGTTGTAATTCATTCAATCCATCTATTGCCTCAGAATAACCAGAAAGCATTTTCCTTATCTTTTCGATTTTCTCCTCGTTGCTCCCTTCGATGGATATGAATTCCATCACTTGGCCTATGGTATTTTCATCGAAACCTTTTTTGAATAATTCTTTTTTAACGCCATTTTTGCCTATTTTATCTAACTTATCAACAGATCTGAACATTTCGACTGATTTGCTTTCATCCAAGCCAAGAGATTTTGCAAAAGCAGTTAATATCTTTCTGTTGTTAACCCTGAAAAAGAAATTATCCATTCCTATTTTCTTTAGTGCAACATACGCAACTCTTATCACTTCAGCATCCGCTATTATTTCTTTAGAGCCAACTATATCTACATCACACTGCCAAAATTCTCTGTATCTACCCTTTTGCGGTCTATCAAAACGCCAAACACGAGATATATGATATCTCTTGAATGGTTTTGGTATACCAGGAAATCTTGATATTATTCTTGCTAATGGGACAGTTAAATCGTATCTCAACCCAAGTTTTCTACCACCAAGATCCTCAAACTTATATATCAATCTTTCTTCCTCGCCATATTTTCCTTCAAGAATCTCTAGTTTTTCAAAAACCGGAGTTTCTATCGGATCAAAACCATACAATCTAAAAACTGATTTTATTTTTTCTATTATCTTCTCTCGCAATATCATATCCTCTGGCAAAAAGTCTCTTGTTCCTGGTACTGGAT
>JAGGZO010000049.1 GCA_021161995.1 Candidatus Aenigmatarchaeota archaeon | reverse complement strand
TAAGTATTTGAATATCTTTCTTATCTAGCTTCATATATTGAATATTTTTCCAAAAATTATTTAAATATTTGCAAAAAATAGAATAAAATTCATAAAAAATGGAAAAATCTTTATAGTATAGCCATACAACATTAGTAAAATGGATGGTCAAACAAAAATAGCAATAAAGCATTTAACGAGAGAAGAACTAGGAGCTATTTTAAGAATTCAAACAACACTGACAAGAAAAATGGATGAATTCATGTGTAAACATGGTTTCATCAAACTAATGCCACTAATAACTTCAAAATTCACGGATCCACTAGGTCCAGACCCAAACAGCTCAGTGATAAAAACACCGTATTTTGAATACTATGGCGAAAAACTAGTTTTAACACAGAGCATGATTCTACATAAGCAATTAGCAGTCTCACTAATCCCAGAAGTAGACAAAATATACATCTTTTCACCAAACGTAAGGTTAGAAAGGAAAGAAAGATTCTTCACTGGAAAGCATTTATTCGAATTCACTCAAATGGACTTTGAGATAAGACACGCTAAAATGGATGATGTATTTAAACTAGTAGAAGATTTAGTAGTAGAGAGTATCAAAGAAGTAAAAAAAGTTAATAAAGATGATCTAAAAATTCTCTATCGAGAATTAAGAGTACCTAAAAAACCATTCAAAACATACACAACACATGAACTAGAAGAGAAATATGGAGAAGACTGGGAAATAAAAGCTTCACTTGATTCAAAAGAACCATTCTGGGTAGTATGTCATAAAAGAGAGTTTTACGACAAAGAAGATCCAGAAAGACCAGGTCATTATTTAAACTATGACTTGATATGGCCGGAGGGGTTTGGTGAAGGTTTATCTGGTTCTGAAAGAGAATATGAACACGAAAAAATAATAAGAAAAATCAGAAGAAATGGGTTAAATGAAAAACAATATGAACAATATCTAAAAATAGCAAAAGCTGGATTGCTAAAACCCAGTGCAGGAGCAGGAATGGGAATAGAAAGATTTGTTAGATATGTGACTGGAAGAAAACATATAATTGAAGTTCAACCATTCATTAGAGCACCAGGAAAACCTGTTATCCTATAAAAACTCTTTTATCTTTTCTATCGCTTCATTTATTATCTCATCTGGTTTCGCGTTATATTTCCCGCCCTTGGCTAAGATAGCAGATCCGCCACCTTTCCCATCAAACTTTCCCATAACAGCTCTCATCAATTCATTCATATCAATAGCAACATCTTTGCTTTTTGCAAATAATGCATATCTATTCGTTGCACCAAGGAATATTGTTTTCTTATGAGTATCTATCAATCGTGTCGCTATTTCTTGGTATTCTTTCATCGAGATTTCATCAGTAAGAATGATTACATTAAAGCCCTTTACTTTAATCGATTTTTCAATCAATCCTTCTATTTTCAAATCTATAAGCTGTTTTCTCAATTCTTCTTTTTCTTTCCATAAGTTAGAATGGCTTTCCTTTAACTCCTCTATAGATTTAAACAACGGATAATTCTTGTTACCGATCGTTTTAAGAGATTGGCTGTAATCTAGCAATATTTTATTCAACTCTATAAGAGCTCTGTTTCCACAAACAAACTCTATCCTCCAAACTTTAGATGTTTTTTGATAGAATCTTAAGACTTTTATCAGGCCAACTTCTCTAGTATTCTTGACATGCATACCGCCACAAGGAACTATATCAATATCATCGATTTTGACTATTCTGATTTTTCCTTTTACTTTCTCAGAAACATACTTTCTAAGTTTTTGTTCTAAATCTTCTGGTAACTCATTGTACCACACAGCCTCAACATCTATGGATTTACTAACAACGTGATTGGCCTCTATCTCTATTTCGGTTATTAAGTTCCAATTTAATTTTTCATCGGTTTCTATCTCTATTTTGTTATACTTATCGAAAATTTGAAACCCTGTTGTTTCCGCACCAATCTTTTTGAGAATTATGGCAGAAAGTATGTGTTGACCTGTGTGCTGCTTCATGTTTTCATATCTCCAGAACCAGTCTATAGAGACTTTAACAATATCACCAGCTTTTGGTTTATTACCTTTCAAAAAACCGTGATGGATTACTTCACCATCTTTCTTGTAGACATGATCTATTTCAATTTTATAATTGTCAGACTCGATAACACCTCTATCTGAAGGTTGACCACCACCTTCTGGATAAAAAATGGTTTTATCAAGAATTAACTCAGCCTCTTTACCATTAAGAAAATCTATTTTTGCAATTGTTGCTTCAACTTCTCTTAGATATGGCTCTGAATAATAGAGTTTTTCTGTCACAACTACCACTCAAAATAATATTCATAGTATAATATAATAGTAAACACAACAAACTAACCAATCAATAATTCAAAAAATTAAAAACAGGATTAGTTTACTGCTATACTCCTGTTGCCTCTATTGTGAGTATTGCCTGGCTTAAATTACCATATGGCATTCCCAGAGGAATGTAAGCTGTAAGCTCTGCATTGTGTGCCTCATTCGGAGCTAAATAATCAGCCTGTAAATACTCGGAGTTTGAACAGCTTGTAAAGTTAGCCCTCTTATCATATTTGTAGATGTATATTTTTGTACAATCCCAATAAACCGCTACACAATAGCCATACAAAGGTGACGTGGCTCTGTTTACCGAAAACAGGCCCCAATAGCCATCCGAAGTTCCTTCATTTACAATGTCAGTAGCAGTTGGAGTTCTGGTATCAGTAGAACCTGTATCGGGATCGTCCTCTATTGCAAATGTACCATCAGTACAGTTATTAGTACCATTACTAACAGCCCACAAATACTCAGAAGTCGTATTCCTAAAGTAACCCCAAGCAACTGCACTACCCAAATTCGAATTTGGAACATCATAAGTCAAATTCCACTCAATTCTTCCCAAAAACCAAGGTTGAGTGTCTGTTTCATTTTTTATCAACAAAACCCCACCCGCTGAATATTTACTTGCATTTGAAGTACCATAAGGTCTTTCAGTCTCTTTATCTAAAGTGTCAACATAAGCAAAAATATTAGTTACATTAACAGAGCCTGTATTTTTAATCTGAAAAGACAAAAATGGTCCAACATCTCCTGGAGCCAATGAAGTGAAATTGAAAACATCTGGTAGAATTGAAATCTCTACTTTAGATGATACTGAGACGTTCACAGTAGCCGTATCTGTCGTTTGTGCTGAAAAGCCGATTTGTAAGCTAAAGAACGCTAAGAGAAAAACTGACGCTACTAGAACAGGTAAAAATGTGTTTATTTTCACCATAAATACTTAATGGTAAACGAAGTATTTAAATTTATTGGTATATAACAATGTTAAACATTAGTGCGGTATTTCAACCCGAGGCTCACACAAGCTAACCTTTCTTTTTCTCCAATCTTTTTAATTTTTCTGAAATGTTTCTTTTCATTTCATTGTAGGCACTCAAGCTTATTATGCCCTCTTCTCTTTCTCTCTCCAAAACTTCTAACAATCTTCGTAACCTTTGGATTTCTCTCTCAACATCAACTGGTACTTCTTCTCTTTTTCTTCCTAGTTCGATCTTTGGTAAAGTAACCTTAAACTTAACCTTTCTCTTTCTCACAAAAAGTATTATCACTATGACAAGAGGTAGAGCAATAATCAAAATCATTAACACATAGGTTGGTATGAAAGGCAAAGTTGGTATGAAAGTTTTTTTAGGTTTTGTTGGAGTTTCTAAGCTAGATAAAATATCCCTAGCCCTTTGAATCAGGTTTTTAATTTTTGCCAATTCATCTAAAGTTTTTTCAAATTCTCTTGCTTCAAAGTAACTCTCCGCGTTATCCATTCTTTTTCGTATTTCATCTATCAAACTTTCAACGGCAGTTGTATCCTTACCTTCTTTCTTTGCTAGTTTTGTGTCTGCAACCAATTCAACATATTCATCCTCTACTCTTTTCAATTCTTCACTTATAAGTTCTTCAAGAGATTTGTAAACTGTTAAACTGAATTTCTTCTCATCACTCACTAGAGCAGAACTTGCAAAGAAAGCTGCTGAATAACTTCCCGGTAAAGCGTTTTTTGGAATCGAGAACATAACTACAAAGTTTACAACTTGGTCTTTTTCTAATGTAGCTATTTTGGAAGGAGTAATGTTATACCAATCAGTTGGTAAATCAATTATTTCTAAGGTTACATTCTTTAAATCCAGATTTCCAGTATTTCTAACACTTATTATTTCAACATGAGAAAATCCCCTTGCTATAGAGATGTTTGTTGAGTATTTTTCTATCAATAAATCAGCTTCAACTGGTGCTGTAACCTTCGCGGTTGGTGGAGAAGGTGCAGGTATTACAACAGTTACCTTTTCAGTTTTTTGAATTGGTGTTACATTGGTTTGGACTACAAAGAATGTATGATTAACATAAATAGGTGGTTGGACTCTATCATAAGTAACTTTTGCATTTAAGTAATGCATACCCGGAGGCAGAGTAGAAGGAACATATATACTTCTTGTGAATGAAGATAGAGTATGTGCTGGTGTTAAAACAGCTTCTGAATAAGATGAGTATTTATTACCTAATTCATCGCTAATCCAATACTCTACAAAAACATCTTGAGTCACTTCTCCCTTATTCTCAATGATGATTACATAATCTAAATAATCACCTTGAGGAACTTCATTTTCCATTAATTCCAATCTAACGTCGTAAGGACCTCCAGATGCAACTCTAAATGCTTTCAAATTTAGATTCTGAAATTCTCCTAGAGTTGCATTTAAAACCGCTAGGTACATTCCAGTTGGAGTGTCCAAGGGCATAGCATATTTGTAACTATAATAACCCTTTGCTTCTCTGGTTAAGTCGGATTTGTTTACTGTAAAATAAACATGTTCAGCCGGATCATAAACCGTTAAATTGACTTGATCGGGATCTACTGGTGAACCCTCTCCAGTATAAAATAGTAAGCCAAATCTCATTATATTTTCAGGATACCATACTACGGCAGTTTCAATCTCCGAGAATAAACCCTCTACAGTTACCGTTCTCTCATAAACTTCAAAATAGTAAACATCTATCTTCTCTATGGTCTTATTAACTGAAGTATCATTATACTTTGTTTTTGCTTGTAAAAGATAAGTTCCTAACAACGCATCATCTGCCAATTTAAAAGTCGGAATTGGTTCAACAATACCATCTTTGTTTGTAAGAGCCGTTAAATTGAAGATTAAATTATTCGAAGGGTCCTTTATTGTGAGTTCGATACTAGCGTTTGCCAAGCTATTGTTTTCAAAATCTTTTAAAGAATAATATATCGATCCTTGATCTCCTTGATAATATTTGGTTGAAAAAGTAGAAAGAGTCGTTTGTAAACGAGTATAAATTAAAAGAATAGTACTATTCTGACCTAAGTTTCCGATATTATCCATAGCATAGATTGTTAAATTATAAATCCCCTTTAGAGTTGTGTTCGTATAGTAACCATACCAGCTACTCAAATTACCTGAAACATAATCCAAAGTTAAGTTTAAGGTCTCTGTTTGATTATCTGGTTTTGTAATGTTAACCTTTACAAAAGCTATTCCGCTGTTACTTTGATCTGTGACGTTAACTCTTATTAAAACAGTTGTGTTTTGTTCTGTTTCATTGGGTAAAACCAAATAAGAGATTAAAGGTGGTATATGCGGCAATAAAGTTACATAAAGTTCCAAATAATCTGGATCTGCATCTACTTGAGTTGCGTTTACAATGTAAGTTGCATTATAAACCTGAACAAGGGCATCAGTAACGTTATATTCTATCTTAAAAACATGAGAAGAATTTGAAGGAACTGAAAAGGAAGTTTCGTTAACTTTTGTATAATTAGCTTCACTTGGAGTTATCTCAAAATCAATTAAATCATTTCCTAAGTTATAAACTGTTACTTCACAAACAGTTCCAACTCTTGGTTCTTGAGATCTTTGACAGGTAGTAGGAGACATAGACCAAGTCCTATTTGGTAATACTGTTATTCTTAAACTTACATTATCAGATGCGCCATTGGAGTCTGAAGCTTTTATTAGAGAATAATAAGTTCCAGCTGGATAGTTGAATGGTATGGTTACGTTTACTGCTACACTCACATTTTTACCCGGTTCTAGT
>JAGGZO010000012.1 GCA_021161995.1 Candidatus Aenigmatarchaeota archaeon | reverse complement strand
GTAACGGAAGAAACAAGGCAAGAATGGAGCGTTTTAATGCGTAAAAACTTCAAAATTTTGGGGGAATTGTGGATTAAGCGAAGAAAGCCATAAAGTATTTAAGCATTCATTATAATTATTATAATATGTCAGAGCAAAATAGTTCTTATCAAATGATACCAGTAAAACCAGCAACCAAAAAACTTCTGGACAAAGCAAAGGTAGAATACATAAAGATAATAGAGCGACCGAATGCAACATATGATGAATTGTTGAGATTTTTATGCGATATATTTTTGACAAGTAGGGGTGATGACAATGAATGAATATCCGAATTTAATAATGTTACTACCAGAAAAAGCAAGACAGGCATTCAGAACAGGTTCAGCATTTCTGGCTCCATCAATAAAGTTGGTCGCTATATTCTGGAAGAAAGATGATGTTGAAGCTTATTTCAAAGACTTAGAGCGTTTAACAAAGTTTTACAGAGAAGCGGTAACGATTGCAGTAGATTTGGATGTATTAAAGGAAGAAATATTAAACACTAAAAACAGGGCAGGAGTTATGATTAAATATTTTGCATTAATATCAGGAGCATTTGGAGGTTTCGTAACGGAAGCGAGAGAAATAATAACAAAGTATGATCAAAAATATTTCTTCGTTTATTCCTACACACATGAATATGCAAAAGGAAAAACAGACGAAGAAATATTTGCTGAAATATTTAAAGAATTCCAAGATTTTATAAAAAAGTTTGATCAGCAAAAGGGTGGAAACAAATGAATAGAATTTTTAAGCGAGATGTTAAAATCGATGTTGTCGCCAATTTAGAATTGTTCTTAAATATTTTAAAAGAAATGGAAGGGAAAACATATAGCTACGATGAAAAGATTGGACGAGTGATCGAAGCAGTGAAGATAAAAATAAAAAATCCAGATGAAACGATAGAAACGAGATATGGCTTCTTAATATCTGAGCTTAACAACAGTTTATTCAGAGTTGTGTTGCCAGCAAAGGAAGAGTTGGAAGAGTTGAAATTGACAAAGTCTGGTAAAAAAATATTGAAGGAGATTGAAAATTTTGGAAAAATTATTAAGCTATTAAACAACGTGATGATAATAGATTTTGCTGATGATACTCTCAGGAAAGCAATGAACAAGAAACCAGAGATATTTTATGTAAAGCTACTAAATCACATAATCGGTTTGGCTAAGAGACGGGTGGTTTTTCAAACTGAAGATGATTATAAATTATTTACTGCATATACTCTACTTACTTGGATACCAGAGATGACAGATACTTTGCCTTACATATTAGTCGTTGGAGATAAGGGAAGTGGTAAGTCAAGATGTCTGGAGGCATTTAGCTTTGTGGTAAGTAGAACGATAAAAAGCGGAGATATGAGTGTTGCTTCATTAGCAAGATTGAATGATAGGCATAGAGTAACCTCATTGTTAGATGAAATGAGATTTAAAGAAAATCTTGACACTTCAACATCTAATGATGACAATATCTGGAGTGTATTGAGGAGCGGTATAAGAAGGGGGTATTATTACATAAGATATGATAATGGAGAAGTTAAGCAATATGAAGTATTTGGGCCTAAAATCATAGCTACTAATGCAGGAATTCCTGAAGATGTAGAGGAAAGATGCCTACGAATTAATATGTATAGAACGAAATTCATACCAAAACGAATACCAGATCAAGAGGTTGAATGGCTCATTAAAAAGCTATCATTAATACGAATGTTGTTTATAGCAAATATTGATATACTGAAGAAATTGCATGAGAATATAAAATTAATGCTATATAAAAGTAGGTTGGATGGTAGATTTATTGAAACAATAGCACCAGTGTTGGTATTTTGCGACTTCTCAAAGAGATTTGTTGAAGGACAATATGATTATAGATTAAGTAGCTTACAGCAACTTTCAGAAGCTGGCGAGGTATTTGAGGTTATCGAAGAACTGCTTGAAAGGGATTTGGGAGAGAGTTTTGCTTTAGAAGAGATAGAAAAAAGTAAGATAACGATAGATGAGATAGCAAGATGGTATGGGGCAAGACAAGCTGGTATGGATTTGGAAGAATATGAGAGAAAATCATGGGCTAAAGATAGAAGAAGATTGACAGTAAAAATTGGATTGATATTGAAAAACAAGATGGGGCTACAAGTGAAGAGAATGACTTCGGGTGATCTGAGGTTTAAAAGAGTTGTGTTGTTAACACCAAGTGATTACTTAAGGTTGAAATCTCTTTATTCACAAATAAGTGATAAAATAGTCGTTCCAGATTTGCCAAATTTGTTCCGACTGTGCCAAGTTAGGCCCTTATATAAGGGGGGTAGGGTATTTTTTCGCCCTGAATTTTTGGGCTTTTTAGGCCGTTTTCTAAGAATTTTTGGGGTCGAAAAAATAGGGTATCCCCTTATATATGGTGAGAAGTTAGCACACATGTCACAAGTTGACACTGCAACATCTAAAGTAGCTGAGCAACTCTACCTAAAAGTGCTTAATGATCTTGATATGACGATTAAGCAAATCATGAAAGAGTATGGTATTCACGATGAGGTGATAGCATGAGATACGGTATATCAGACATATCGATGAGATTGAAGAGACTTCAAGCAATGTATAGGAAAGGATTAATCACTCACAAGCAGTTAAAGAATGAACTATTGAAGCTATACAGAATAGCCTCAAAACCAAGAACATACAAGCTTTTATTACCGAAAAGTCCTCAGGCAAGGAATAAGTTAAGGAAAGCTATAAGAAGATGGCTCAGCAAACTTTAAAACACAACGTTTCGTTCTTTAATTATGGGAGAGCATGGCAGACACAACTTAGGTAAGAGGGGGCGCTTGAAAGTATTGATGAGGCATGTGAGAATTACCGATTTGAGAACTGGTAAGGTGTTTGAAGACGCTGAAATAATAGACGTGAGAAAGATTGAGAGAGATGGAGACGTAGACATTCTAATATATTTTAGATACAAATATTATCCTAAGGGCTACGAGGGCTTCCAATGGAATTACATTCTAACCAGCATGAAAAACAAAAAAATAGAGCCTAACGGTATTTAGCTATTTCTTTCATCGCTACCTCAACAGTTGCCTTAGCTATCTGGTATTGCTGGTATGCTCTCTGCAGTCTTCTTAATGTTAAGTGCTGAAAGCTTGGTGTCTTCCTTAACATTTCCCATAGTTGCTTTGGTTCTAATCCTGTCTTCTCAAACAGCAATACGAGATCATACATTGATGTTCCTTTTGGCACTTTCCCACCTCACTCAAATAGCTTCTTGTAAACATAATCAATACCTTTTTCTTCCAGATCTCTTGATATGCGATAGTCTGCTAAAACATTGTATATTATGCCAGCAACAATAAGACCGCTTAAAAATCCTATAAGTATATTATGCATTTTGCACATTGATGCAAATGCTACTGCAATTGCTGACATACCATAGGTCAATATATGTGTCATGATATTATGTCTGTATTCTTGTATTGCTTTTAGCTTTGCTTCTTCTAACATTTCTCTCCAACGAAGATGTATTTTCTCTACCATAATTATTCTTACTCGTTGGACTTTTTAACTTTTATACGTATAAACGAATTTGCAATTTTTCAAACTATCCGTATATATGCACCGTATCATATATACGGCACTTAGTAGAGGATAACAGTGATTTGCGGTGAAAACCATATTTCGTTCCGTATATAAGAAAAAATACAACAACCGAAATCTTTATATATGTGTTCCGTATATATAGTATTATGTCAGAGCAAATAAACCTCAAAGGAGCAACTTACAGAGAGATCGTCAGGATAATAGACAACAAGCACATCTATGTTTTCAAAGGCTGGGTAAAAGATGGCAAAGTTGTTAAATGGGCTGGTGGCTACATAAAGCCATTGGGGTGAGATAGATGGTAATGATAATGCTGAGTAAGAAAGTGCCTGTGTTTGGGCAAGTGATAGAAGCAGAAGATTGGAAGACAACCGACGAATTCATCATCGTTCAAAAAGGCAAAAAGCAATATTTTATCAGGAAAGAATTGGTTGATTTGATAATTGGTGAGATAAATGAATGAGAAAGATCCTTATCCTCTTGAAGAAGTGAAGAAAGAAAATCAACAAAAGGACAGAGACAAGGAAATCGCAGAAAAGCTGCTGAAAGAAATACCAACAGTAAAGACAATACATTTTAAGGATTTGGCTAAAAAGGTAATCGATGAGAAAGGCATAATAAAGAGCTGGAAGCAATTGGCATTTTTCCTCGCTCGCTTGAAAGAGCAAG
>JAGGZO010000054.1 GCA_021161995.1 Candidatus Aenigmatarchaeota archaeon | reverse complement strand
GGTGTACTGGTTTTTAATAAAGAGAAGTTTATGAAATTTATAGACAATAAAGAATTTCTTCCAGATTCATACACTGCCTTTAAAAACAAAATTGGACTTGCCAATGAAGAAGGGAAATACTTAGCAAAGAGTAAAGAGGTTGTTTTAGTATGGCCATATAAGGATTGTGTGCTTGAAGGGGGACAGGAAAAAACGGATGAAAAAAGAAAAGAAATCTTCCATAATGTAATACTTGCCCCTGATGAAATTGATAGACTACGGGACCCCAAGGTTTTTACAAACTTTAAGAGGATTGATAAACATGGAGAACATCCGCTTGATGGATTTAGGAGAGATCCGGAAATAAACAGAAAAAGAGGATTACCAGAAGATACGATAACGAATAATCTGATTATCAAAGGGAATAATCTTTTGGTGCTTCACTCACTTTTGAAGGAGTTTAGGGGAAAGGTAAAGCTGATTTATATTGACCCTCCGTATAATACGGGAAATGATGAGTTTCAATACAATGATAATTTCAAACACTCGACATGGCTAACATTTATGAAGAATAGATTGGAAGTGGCTAAAGAATTATTAAAAGAAGATGGAGCTATTTTTGTGCAATGTGATGATAATGAGCAAGCATATTTGAAAGTTTTGATGGACGAGATTTTTGGTAGGGAAAATTTTGTTAATTGTATAGCCGTAAAGATGGCAGAATCGACAGGAGTTAAAATGTCTCATGTCAGAAAAAGACTGCCAAAAATCAAGGAGTACCTTTTAGTTTATAAAAAGGAACAAGTCGTATTCAACCCTGTTAAAATACCGAAGCAGGAATGGGACCAAGAATATAAACTTTTTATAGATAATGTAAGTCAGGAAGATATAGCTTTATTAAAGGAAATAATGAAAAAGGAAGATAGGACAGAAGAAGACATTAGTCGAGCAGACGAAATTTGTAAAAAGTTTGAATTCATATCAATTTCTGAAGCTATGAGCAAATACAATGTCCAAGAAAATGAGTTGGAAAATTGGAGATTCAACAACTCATGGAGAATCGTGAGAACAGTTGCAACAGTTGAAAGTGTGAAAAGATTGGCGGATATTAAAAAGAATGCTTTAAGTCAGCCTGCATTTTCAATAGTTAGTCCAGAAAACAGAATGTACATTATAAAATCAGATTATGATGAAACTAGAGATCAACCGAGGATTAAAATATTATTCGCTGATGATTACTTAACTGTTACTTTAGGAGATTTCTGGCACGACATAAAAACTACAGGATTAGATCCGGAGGGTGGAGTAAGACTCACTAAAGGTAAAAAGCCTGAACAATTAATTAAGCGCATTATCGGCATGTGTACACGAAGTAAAGATATCGTTTTAGACTTCTTCACTGGAACAGGCACCACCTGTGCAGTAGCACACAAAATGGGACGGCAGTATATTGGTATAGAGCAACTTGATTATGAAGAAAATAGTGCTGTTGTAAGATTAAAGAATGTGATTAACGGCGACCAAACCGGTATTTCAAAAGAAGTTAACTGGAAAGGTGGTGGTGATTTCATCTATATGGAACTTATGAAACTTAATGAAACTTTCGTTGAGAGAATAAGAGATGCAAAAACCACCGAAGAAATTTTAAACATTTGGGAAGATATGAAACATAATGGATTCTTGAGTTATAGAGTTAATCCAAGATTATTTGATGAAAATATAGAAGAATTTAAGGTTCTTACTCTGGATGAGCAAAAGAAACTGCTACTTGAGATGCTTGATTATAATGATCTTTATGTGAATTACAGCGAGATTGAAGATGCTATTTACAATGTGAGTGAAGAAGATAAAAAGTTGAACAATCTTTTTTATGGGTATCAGAAATGAAAGTGTCGGATACTACACTTAAATTCATAAGAGACCTGATAACAGGAGACAGAGGATTATCTCCTTATAAATCAGGGCCTTTATTAGTTGATTTTTTTAATAAGTTTGGATTTGAGGATATATACGGACAAGGATTTCCCTCTCGTTGGTATTATACTGAAGAAAGGTTGAAAGCTTTAAATGAACAAAATCGGATGGATGAAGTACTTGTTACTTATTTACACCCTGTAAACTGGATTGATAATGAAAAACAGCTTAATGGGATTGTTGATAAACTTAATAAATATTTAGATTATGAGGGCTACGAAATAATTATTAAGGGTAAAGGAATCAAAATTATCGATAGGAAAACTTCAATGCTTAAGACTACCTTAGAAAAAGAGTTAACTCACGAGGGTATACAAGAGACACTGAGTAAGTGTGAACTTAGAATTAAAGAAGGAGATTATGCAGGAGCAATAACTGCTTCCAGAACATTACTGGAGACAATACTGTTATATATTTACCAGCAATCTAAAGGAATGGAATACAAGTTTGATGGTAATTTACCTAAGTTATTCAAAGAGGTACTTAAAATTCTAAATCTAACTGTTACTTATAATGCTCCTGATTCTGTTAAACAGATAATTAGCGGTTTAATTTCAACCGTGAATGGGGTTTCTGGGTTAAGTAATACATTGGGAGACAGACATGGAAAGTTAAAAGATACCATGTTCCCAAAAGAATATGCAATTTTGGTTTTCAACGCTACAAAAACGGTTGCAGAGTTTCTTTTTGCTATAACTTGTTCTAATTTAAACTGGTCTAAAAAGGAATCCTAATATGCCTACCTTATCTATATCTCAGAGATTGAGTCAGGAATATGATGTTCTCTCAAAAATGGGGTATCTTAAAAAGGATATCCCAAAATATATAGAGGATAATCTTAATCCCCGTTTCAAGTTGAGACCTTATCAGATTGAAGCAATTGCAAGATTTATACATTACCTTGAGGAAAATCCAAACAGGAAGAAACCTACGCAATTGCTTTTTAACATGGCTACGGGTTCAGGTAAAACTCTTTTGATGGCTGCGGATATACTTTATCTCTACAACAAAGGCTATAGAAACTTTCTGTTTTTTGTGAACAATACTAACATAATAGAGAAAACAAGAGACAACTTTTTAAATCCCCTTTCTCCCAAATACCTGTTCAATCAAAGGATTAAATTTGAGGATAAAGAAGTTACCATAAGAGAAGTATCCAATTTTGATAAAGCTAATGAGGAAGATATAAATATAATCTTCACGACAATACAGGGACTGCACAGTCAGTTAAATCTTTTTAGGGAAAACTCTATCACCTTTGAAGATTTTAAGGATAAAAAAATCGTGTTGATTTCAGATGAAGCTCACCATATTAACGCTTGGACAAGGAATAGATTGAGCAAAACTGAAGAGGAAATGAAAAAGACCTGGGAATACACGGTTATGCAGATTCTAAATTCCAATCCTGAAAATATAATGCTTGAATATACTGCTACCATTGATTTGGAAAATCCCAGTATCTACAGCAAATACAAAGATAAGATAATTTTTGAGTATGATCTTAAGCAATTTAGAATTGACGGTTATTCAAAAGAAGTAAAGGTTCTACAGGCAGATCTTGAAAACTGGGAAAGGATGTTGCAGGCGGTTATTCTGAGCCAGTATAGGAGAAAAATAGCAGAAAGAAATGGGATTAGATTAAAATCAGTGATACTTTTCAAATCAAGGAGCATCAAAGAATCCAAAGAAAATTATGAGTTATTTAGAGAAAGAATGGGCAATCTAAGTGAGGCGGATATAGAAGATATAAAAGCAAATGCTAATAGGACTGTATTGGAGAGAGTCTTTAATTATTTTGAATATGAGGGAATAACCATAAAAAATCTTGTAACTGAGTTAAAAGAGGATTTTTCAGAAGAGAAGTGCATTCTGCTTGATTCTGAAAATATAGATAAAGAAAAACAGATTGAACTTAATACTCTTGAGGATGAGAATAATGAGATTAGAGCTATCTTTGCGGTTAAGATGCTTGATGAAGGATGGGATGTATTGAATCTTCTTGATATAGTCAGGCTTTACGACACAAGAGATGGGCAATGGACAAGGGATGGTAGATACATTCCGGGTAATACTACCATTGCAGAAAGACAGCTGATTGGGAGAGGAGCAAGATATTATCCCTTCAAAATCAATGAAGATGATGATCCCTTTAAGAGAAAATTTGATAACCAACCAGAAAATCCTTTAAAAATCCTTGAGGAACTTTATTATCACAGCAAACACAATCCCAGATACATCCAGGAACTTACTACGGCTCTCAAGGAATACGGTATTATGCCCTATGAAGAAAAAGAGATTCAATTAAGAGTGAAACATGATATAAAAAACACTGAGTTTTGGAAGAAAGGATTTTTATTTGTGAATAAAAAGGTTGAAGCTGACAGAAAAGGCATTAAAACTATTGATGATATTGAAATAGAAAGAACATATAAATACAGACTCCCAACGGGATTTTTGAGAGAAGATGTTGTTTTACAAGAAGAAACTGCCGGTAGAAGTTCTTTTGAAACAACTACCCGGCCATTTAGTTTAGGTAATTTTGGAGACACGATTATAAGAAAGGCAATGGCAAAACTTGATTTCTATAGATTCAGTAATCTTAAAAAATATTTTCCTGATTTGAATTCTTCAAAAGAATTTATCGAATCTTTGAAAAAGATAAATGTTGATATTACCAGTTCAAGGGAGAGGTTAAGTAATTTAACACCAGATGATAAACTCAAAGTATGTTTGAATGTGTTGCTACAACTGGAAAATGAGATTCTGAATGAATATGTTGAATATAAAGGGACAGAAATTTTTGTTCCAACAGAGATTAAGAAAGTTGTAAAAGACAAACAGCTTAAAATAAATGTTGGAGACTACGGAGATCAGGAGTACGGGATACCCATGAGGAAGGCAAAGCACAAAGATCTACGATTGAATCTAGCCAATAAAGATTGGTATATCTATGATGAGAATTATGGAACATATGAAGAAAAATCCTTTGTTAAATTTATTGATGGTGTTATAAACGACTTGAAGCAGAAATATAG
>JAGGZO010000088.1 GCA_021161995.1 Candidatus Aenigmatarchaeota archaeon | reverse complement strand
CTACCTTTATACCCAAATCTATTTTCTCTAGGTATTCCATGAACTTTTCGCTCACTTGTTTTGTCAACAAAGAAGTCGGTAAAACGAAGTAGATTTTTTTGTTGCGTCGGGCAAAGTATATGGACAGGAAAATGCTAAACACAGTTTTACCCATCCCAGTTGGAGCTAGTATAGCAAAGCTCTTTCCACTTAATGCTCTTTTAGCCCATGCAATCTGGGCATTCCATAAGTCAGAACCAGTAGTTTGCTTAAAAAGCATTCTAAATTTGTAAACTTCTCTTAACAAACGAGCATACTTTGCATATTCTTTTAACGTGTAATTCTGTTTCAAAAGATAGTAGATTCTTTTTGGCGCATTAACAGAATTCGGTTTAACTTCCTTTACCAATTCAGCAAGAGGTTTTTTTATACACGTATAACAAGGTAAACCATGTTTCAATCTAAGACTAGAAATATCACCCTTACAATTTGGGCAAGATTTCTTGAAAATCGCCAAACTCATAATTTTTTATTTTAAAAACGACAGTTTTATAGAAATTTTTACGATTGATATTTTAGTTTGCTAAACGCAATAAGTATTATGGGTGATTACAAGAAAAGAATGCTCGAATATCTTGTTAAGATTTCTAAAAACCCTGAGATAAAAAGTTTGGGAGTTGAAGGTTTAGCTGCATTGCTAACTGGGCAAAACATAAAAAATGCTGTTAAGAGATCTGGCGGTAATTTCCTCATAAACCTGTTCATAATCATGATGATTGTTCTACAAGCGTTCTTTCCTAAAATAGCAACTTACACAACGATCATCATTGCGGTTATATTCATAATAGCATTAGTAGCAATAGCTTTCGCTTTGTTAGGATCAGGTGGCACATCAACCATGCTTATCGGAGATGCTATAATGAACTTTTTGATACCTGTTTTTATTTTATTTGTAGTATCGATATTCATAAAGCTGATAGGTTCACCAAACTATTACAATTATATCTACAAGAATGTTAACCCAATAGCAGCTTTATTCTCTTTATTGATAGCTTTAGGTATTGGAATGGCCATAGCTAAATCAAGCGGATCAAAATTCATTTTAGGTAGTTTTGCTTATGCACTAGCATTATTCACAATAATACCAGTGTTTATAGCATTGTTTTCAGAGAATCCATGGGGACTATGTGTAAAACTACCTTTCCTACCAGATTATTGTAATCCAAAAGAAACGATAGTAAATAGCGTTAGCTATGTTTCCATACCAACAACTGGAGGAATAAGCGTTGATATAGACACTTCTAATACACTGTATGCTGGAGAACTGTATGAATTCAGATTCAGAATAACAAATAAGTACAAAAAACCAATAGAGTTTCATGTTACGCCAACAATAATAAGTAACTATGGTGATGTTGAGTTCAAACCAGATTACACACAGTTAAATACAACTTTGAAGCCTGGAGAATATTACGATGACTATGTACCAGTTCAACCAGACAAAATAAAATTAGCTGATAAAGGAAGTTGTTTCTATACTACATATCAAATAGCTTACGCAAACGGCTATACCTTTGACAATGGAACTATAGACACCAGCCAAGTAGAATGTGCGATAGATAAACCATGTCCTTCAGCAAAACAGGCATGTGCAAAAGTAGATGCGTTCGAATGTAAATGTGTTAATTGGACTAGTGTAACATGTACTGGCAAAAGGATGTATGCTAGATTATACATAACTCATACTGGTTTTCTAAAAGGAAAGGCTACTCTATATGTTTATAACTATTCTAAAACCCACTACATACCACCAGCAGAAGAAGGTGTTTCTTATACACAAGGTCCATTGACAGTAAAAGTTTACATCTATCCAAATCCATACATAATAGGCATTCATGAGTACAGGAAATACATTACGATGTATGTAACTCTTAAGAACAGTTATGGCACGATAAAAATAACAAACTTTGATGTAAAAACCTTAACTACAAACGTAACAACCATAGACAAAGAAAAACATTTGAGATTAGACGAGTCCATAGGATGGAAAGTCATAGATTGTAAAAATATATCTGGTCTTGTATTATATCCAAGAGCTGAAATTTCCTATGCGTTGTGTAAACTTACCCCACCATTCATAGAAAGTAAGTTAACAATTTACAACCCAGAGACAAATGAAAGCAAAATTATATTGAATAATGCAACGATAGAAAATCTATATGATTATTGTAATCAGATAGAAAACGAAAAAGCTGTAAACGTAAACATACCAAGAGAAGGTTTACCAGTACCCCTAGCAATATTAGTAGGAAACATAGACAATTCGACGACCAATAATACAGACGATAATGAAACGATACAGTGGAGTGCTGATTGGTCTGAAATAGCCAAGTTCATAGATGATAGTGGATTATGTGATATTCTAAAAAATGAAAACAATAATTCAACAAAGCAAATAATAGAATCTGCACTCAATCATACTGAATTAGTTTTTGAGATAGACTATGTAAGAAATTATACGTATGAATCGAGTGGAATACGGCCATATACAGCAACGGAATTCTGTAAACCATTTACGGAAGAATGAATAATTAAGAAAAAGTGTGCCTATCTAAGATACTTCCAAGAATGATGTACACCACTCGATCGCCTCTGTATCGTCACTAATAACATCACCTAGTTTTGTCTCCTTATCACTAACTGTTGCTTTTAGAATATCTTTACAACCTGCGTATTTGTCAACAAACGTATTCTTTAATTCATCCTTACATTTCCCTGTTTGTAAGCATGATTGACATGCAATCACTGCTTTTGATTTACATTGTGCCTCTGTAACTGACCCCACAAAAGGACCTATTCCCTTACTCCACATTAGGTACAATATTACACCAGCTGCTACTACAACCACTAGCAACCAAACTATCCAGTTAGTGTCTCCCTTCATAACTTTATATTAGCTCTACAAACTATTTAAAATCACGAAATAATAGTTTCTCTAACGTAGAATCGTAGAACAATTTTAGATAATTTTCTTTTCCCATCATCATAAACAGGATAAAACAGAGATTTATCATCGCTAGCTGGATAATACACTTTAACTAGTACCTTCACTTCTGCTTGATTCGTGTATTTACAGCTTGCTATACAATAATCACATACATCATAACATACTGTATTGCATATTTCTTCTCCATCTATATTTTCACATTTTTGATAGCACTCTTTTTTATATTTATACGTATGATCACATGTACCAGAATAGCTAACATCGATATATTTGATATCATGCTCTATACGAACATCGCCGTATATACCATTTAACGAATTAATAGCTTTTTTTATTTTACTTTCAGTTTCACTTTTCCAACTTGCACCACAAACGTCATCATGAACCTGTGAAGGTGTCTTTGGGCACTCGGAACATGAATATTTCTTGCTTGCTGTTTTACATGAATTTTTTATTACATTTAATACCGCTGTTTTTATAATATCACTATCTATATACAGTCTCTTAGCTGTCTTAAAACTCGACAAAACTTTTTTATCAAAATAAGTTGTTCTGTTTGGATTTGCTTTTATAGTAGCATCGATGGTTTGAGTATCAACACTCTTTGACATCATAGAATCTGTTATTACGGATATCTTACCTTCGTTTTCATCTATTTTTACTTCTTTATACTCAGGTACATTCAATGAATCTGCATACTTGTTAAGATATTTTTTCAAGCATTTTTCCAAAGACCCAATATAATCAGGAAAATACGTACTACTTTTAACTCTCCAATAATATATCCCACTTTCTTGTGGGACACTGGGATTATAATTACAATAGCCACTTTGCTTTGCTACAGTATAAATTGCCTGCGAAAACGAATAGTTAATTGGATATTCAAGAAATTGTTTTATTGACTCTAGCTGATTTATGGCCTTCAATATATAAACCTCTTTAAGAGCTATGGAAAATGATTTTTGCACACCAACAGATGTACTTAGATATATCGCACCACCTAGTAAGATAGTTGCCACACCTAGGATTATTATACCTATCAATCCCTTCATCTTAGATTTCATCTTTAATCACCTAGTACCAGACAAATGTTACTAACCAAATCATTCCCATAAGGTAATGCTATTCTATAACAAACTTCTCTTTTTAGGGGACATGATCCTTTATGGATTATATCTTTCTCTGCGCTATCGCTTTTTTCTATGAATAGTCTATAGCAATTGGATGCTGATAATTTATCTAGTTTGTCTTCAATACATGATAAATCAGAATCGGAAATAGAAAAGTCGTTGATAGAACTCATAGAAATTATTTCATAAACTTTTTTACCAGAACATTCCGTGTTCAAAAGAGATAATAAAACTAAGTCTTCAGTAGCAGATTGGTATGTATATTCTATGGTATACCACAAATGGTACTTGAAAAAGAAACTAACTATAAGAATGGAAAATATGCCTATGAATAATACCACCAAAGTAGCCGCAATTAATGATATTCCTTTCATCTTTTTATTCACCTCTTTATATCTATATTTGGAACTCTAGGTTTGGATTTATCGAATACAAACAAACAATTAAACATTCTACCTACATGAGTGCCACTATCATATTTTATTGTAACGGGTATACCAATAACAGAATTCTTGAAGGAATATACTCTTACATATGGGGATTTTGACAAACAATCTTTCAAGAAATAAACGGAGCAAGGATCTTGTTTTAATTTATTTTCATTATCATCCCAAGAAAACACATCAGAATTTGATTTCATTTTATTTGCTATGCATGAAACAACATCATTCATCTCACTTTCTAGTTCTGAATCATTAAACCTGTAGATGTAAAACGCTATCCAGGATTTTTTGCTATCTAAATCCATTATTTCTACCAAAAAAACAGAATTCAGATAAAGATTATCAGTTGTTCTATAATACGATTCAGACGTATCACTCATAAAAGCATCCTTTGATAAAAGTTCTTCATTCAGCTTAGAGCTATCTAAGATATCTCTATAAACAATGCCATCTCTAACGTAACAAAACGTTGGGTTGCTTATGAAAACATTAGCAAGGTCATTAACATATCTTTCACTACTTGCATCTATAATG
>JAGGZO010000077.1 GCA_021161995.1 Candidatus Aenigmatarchaeota archaeon | reverse complement strand
CTCTTGGCTTTTCTGACTGTTATAATTTCCATTATATCACATAATCCTGTATTTGCATTGTTTACATCTTTAATAGTTAGCTTAATTTCATCCTTCTTAACATTTATGCTATATGTATATTCTCCAATGTCTAAAGTGAATTCTCTCGGTAAAAAAATAGATAAGGAATTACCGTTTTCACTTCTTTCACTATCTACATTTATTTCTGAGGATGTTCCTATTGAAGAATCATTCAATCTTTTTAGAAAGTCAAATAAGGATCTTCTGTTGGCTAAAGAAATAGGTGAAATAGTAGATTATGTGAATTACATGGGTAAAGACATATACTCAGCCATAGAAACAAAAATAAAGTATTGTCCTTCCCAGAAATTAAGAGACATCCTTTGGGGTATGTATTCAACGATGAGAAGTGGTGGTAATCTTTATGAATTTCTCAAAGAGAAATCTAATGAATTTGTAGAAGAATATAGAAGAAATATAAAAGAATTTTCTAGAAAGGTTATGGTTTTTATAGAGTTATACCTCTTGTTAATTGTTATGGGATCACTTTTTTTCAACATACTTACATCAATATTTTCTTCATTGAATCAAGGAGGAACTGGTGGAAACATAGTATTTTTGCAATTCTTTTTAACCGCTGTTACATTACCATTGGTTACTGTGATGATGATGTTTATGATAAAATCTATACTACCATATGAGGTTGAATGAATGATAAGAAAAAAGAAAAATAATTTAACGCTTGGTTACAGAGAATATCTAATAATTTTTATTCTTATTACTTTGGTAATAGGCACACTTAGTAGGGATATCGGAGTTTTTTCTAACATGATAATGCTCAATGTTTTTGCTCTATCTTTTTATCTTGTATTTTCAAGATATAGGGAAAGAGTTATTGCTTCAAAAATTGAAGAGAGGTTACCATCTTTTATTAGGAATATAGCTGATGCTGTAGAATCTGGTATACCTATGATAGTTGCTATAGAGCAGGCATCTAGAAAAAAATACGGAGATGTCAGTTCATATTTTAATGAGATAGCAGATAGATTGAAAGCCAAATTACCATTTGAAAAGGCAATAGAAAAATTTGAGCGTCGATTTGGAAAGAGAAAAACAGTAAAATTAACAATGAATGTTCTGAAGGAATTGGTTAGATCGGGATATGGTCTTTCTAGTTCGCTCAACTCACTTTATTTCAACTTAATTAAGTTGAATGAAATGAAGAAAGAAAGAAAATCTGCACTTAATCAATATCTTATACTGGTTTATGCAATCACATATCTTTTTATAGGAATAGTGATAGTAATTAACAAGTTACTTGTTCCAATATTTTCTACTGGTGGTGGACTTATGTTCCAAAGTCCTTGTGTTGGTTATCCAACCTATTCAGTAAATGGAATGATATGCTCATATTATAATGGAGTTACTAGAATGTTTAAAACAGAATATACGCCTGTTGAAGCATATTATTTTGGATTATTCTTCAACATTGGATTATTTCAGGCAATGTTTGCCGGGCTACTTGTTGGTATGATTGTAGAAAATTCGTTTATAAGTGGTATAAAACACTCCATGATTTTAGTATTTTCAACATTTGCCATATTTGGTATATTAACTAGACTCGGAATACTATAATATTATGGGGAAATACAAACTCCAGATATCGTTTGATTTTGTTTTAACTATTATGGTTTTTATTACATTGGTTACTTATTTTTTGTTCTATCTACTTTCCCAAAGAAACATTTCTATTTCTGGTCTGAAAAGAGAAGAAAAGTTTTTGAAAGCAGTATCAATTTCCCAATTATTAACTGACGAATATGGTTATCCTAAAAACTGGGAGATTGCACCAAAAGCATCAATCAAAAGAATAGGTTTTCTTAATGAAAGTTATTCATATCCAAATTATATTTCTAGAACTAAGGTTGTGAGACTTATGAATGATTTTTGTAATACTACTAGTGATTATAGTTTACTTAAGAATATTCTTGGTTTAGAAAAATATAATGTCATGATAATAGTAAAATTTTCAGATGGTACTCTGCATTCATGTCCCTCGCCTTTGTTAGATGTTAGTTTGGGGTCACCTGAAAACGTTACACGTAAAGCTTTTGATAGTGAAAATAACCAAACTGTTACAATATTTGTAGCTGTTGGTGATTGATGATGAAAAAGGGTGTAGTTACATTCATAGAGCTGGTAGTAGTTGGTATAATTCTTATTACATCTTTTACACTCTTTTTTTCACAAAAAACAAGTGAATTGAATTATGGACTAATAAAAACAAAGGTTATTGGTTATGATTTTCTTGTTTCTAGGTATGGTTATAATAATAATTTATATTCAAGCTTCGTAGAAAACAGAACTCCCAACGAATATGATGATGAAATGAGAAGTATATGGACATTCTCTTCATATTCACTGTTCATAGACGGTATAGTTCCTTACAACGTCCAGGTGGCATGCAACTGTACTAATGAGACCATCTTAGAGCTTAACAATCTTTTCTCAGCACCAGTAAACATTAATGGAAGAAATGTACATGTAACTTTTGTATATTCAGAGGTGCCTCATATAGGTAGTTTAGAACCGATAAGTCCCGGTGATTTACTTTTGATATGGGGTTGTATGGATAACAATGTTTATATCAATAGATTAAAAGGATATTTACTTTCTGGAAAGGGGATAATAAACGTATGCGATGCTGATTCTACTGTTATAACAAGAGATGTTTATAAGGAGATATTCGGTTTAGTTGACTCTTCACCATCATCAGCAACCACTGTAACTATCGACAAACCGAATTCAGCATACGAACCAGTATATCAGCCAAAGAAATTCTTTTTTGAGGTGAACGAACAACCAACATTCACGAGCACACCTACATGGAGTTATGCGTTCAATAATTTCTTAATTCCTTCTGTTACTGTTGCACCAAATTCTGATTTTTTCAATAGATCAATTGTCTATGCTGATTCCAGTCATGCTGGTGCTACTGTAAACTATTTTGGAAAAGGCGGCTATGCTATATGGACGGCTAATTTTGCAAGAAAGTATTCTAGTTTACAAAATATGACAGATGCAGAAAAGAAATTCTTGCTATCATTAATACTAGCAGCCGCTGATAAGAGAGGAATACCTGATATACGATATAGAGTTAAAGGAATTCCCATCTATTATTTTGATGCTGTTGGTAAAGATGTATTTGAACCTTATAGGGCCGTGTTTGCACTTTATCTATAGCACTCTTATACTTTCTAAATTTCTCGGTACTGTTGTTTCTATCTTAAATACCTTTTCTATAGTCTTTCCGAATTCTATAGATTTCTTTTCTTCGCCGTGTGCAACGATAACTCTTTTTGGTTTTGCTTTTAGATTTCCAATGTAGGCCATTAGTTGTCTTCTATCAGAATGACCACTCAAGCCATTTAGTGTGACAACTTCTAGATTTATTTTGTATGTTCTTAATTTTCCGTTATCATATAGCTGAACTTCTTTTAGACCACGCTGTATCTTTCTGCCTAAAGTACCTTCGCCCTGATAACCTACGAATATCATCATGTTTTTATCATCTTCTGCTAATGCTTTCAGATGCTCTAGCACAGGACCGCCCGTAAGCATACCACTTGTTGATATTATAACACTTGGCTTATCTTCCCATGCTTTTTCTCTTTCTCCTTTTGTTGTGAGCTTTTTGAAAATATCTTTTTTGAATGGATCATTTCCGCTGAATATCATTTTTTGTATTTTTCTGTTTAGGTATTCTGGATATGTTGTATAAATACTCGTAGCATCCCAAATCATACCATCTATGTACACAGGATACTCGAAATCATTTAGTGCTAATATAGCCATTATATCTTGAGCTCTTTCCACGCTGAACGAAGGTATTAATACTATCCCACCTCTTTCCATTACTTTGTTTACATAATCAATTAGTTGCTTTTCAGCCTCTCTCCTTTTTGGCATTACATCATTTTTTGAACCATAAGTGGACTCGATTATCAGTGTCTCTACTCTTTGAAAATCTGTGTATGCAGGATCTAATAAAGTTGTTCTATCAAACTTTTGGTCTAGGGCATAGACTATGTTGTGTAGACCATCTCCTATGTGTAAATGAACCAGAGAAGAACCTAGTATATGACCAGCGTTTTGGAAAGTTAGTCTTATATCGTTTGTTATATCAGTTACTTCATTATAATCAAGCGTTATGGTTCTTTTCACAGCTTCTTTAACGCCCCTGCTAGTAAATATAGGATTAACAGCGTTTTTTTGCATTACATCGATGAAATCAGTTAGTAATAAGACAAAAAGATCTAGTGTTGGTGTTGTCATGTATAAAGGGCCATCATAGCCAAGCTCGTATAATGCTGGGATGAAACCTATGTGATCTATATGAGCATGAGAAACTATTATGGCATCTAAACCGCTTATATCAAACTCTCTTGTGTTTAATATAGGATAGCCGTTTTCGTTATAAATACCAGCTTTGACACCACAGTCTATCATTACTGTCGAATGTGGTGTTTCAACTAATGTGGTGCTTCTACCAACCTCTCTATAACCGCCTAGTGGAACTATTCTAATCCAATTTCTCTTTTTTTGTCTTACCTCAAAAATTCTTTTTCCAACTTTGGATAGAAATTCCTTTCTGAAATTAACTTCGCTATGCATCAGCTTTCTTACGTTATAAACGACTTCCGAATGAAATGTTGGAATTCTCTCTACTCTCACAGTCCATAATGTTTCGTTCTTAACTCTCTTGAGAACTTCTCCACCCTTTCCTATGGCTAGACCAGGTTTTTCTACTTCTATAAAGACCAGACTTCTCTGTTTTTCGAAGTAAATATCTTTTAGACCAGCCTCTTTTGGCACTATTTCTTGAATTTTGCTTCTTGCAAAATTTTCATCTGTACATAAAGAAGGGTGCATTCTAACTTCTATTCTTTTCTTTATTTCCTCAACTATTGGCTTAACCTTTTCTGCGGGTGATAAAAAGAATTCTTTGTTGTTAGTATAAACAATTATCTCAGATCCTTCTAACTCTATCTCAGTCGCTAGATTACCGAGTTTTTCTTTTACAGTTTTCAGTATATTAATTTCCATGTTTCCATCTCTTTAACAAAAATAAAATTTAAAGCTTCTGGGTTTCTAGAAACCTCAACCCGTTTTTGTCTATGATTACGATATCAACCCCAGCGCCACCAGAACCAATATCCCTTTGAATAGCTGCCTTTATAGCTCTTTTAGCAAGTTCAGCACCTTCTTCAACTGTTAAATCTTCTCTGTATTGATCCTCCAGAACACCTAAAGCAATAGGAGAACCAGAACCGGTTGAGAAAAACTTTTTTTCTTCTTCTACAGCACCTATAGCATCTAGTGAAAATATCTTTGCACCTTCATAATCGTCGTAGCCAGCTACTATTAACTGAACCATGTATGGGAAATATTTTGATGATTGCAATATGTTTGAGAGTAGAGTAGCTGCTCCTCTAACTGATATCCTTCTACCGTTTTGTATCTCAAAAAGCTTTATTTCTGCTCTCATATATCTGGCTAATGCTTGTGCATCTCCGGATGCTCCAGCTATGGTTATTGCTATGTGATCTGCTATCTGCAAAATCTTTTGGGATTCTTTGCTTGCAACTAAATAACCCATTGTAGATTTCTTTTCTGCTGCTAAAACTACACCATCTTTGCATATAATACCTACGGTAGTTGTTCCTGTCTTTCTAACTGGTAAATCTTCATGAGAATTCATACGATCACCTTATAACTTATTTAGTTAAGGTTTGAACCTATTTAAACCTTTCATTGAACTATGCATATACAATAAAAAATATAAAAAGCTAGTAAGATTTCGCGAAGTATGCCTTGAATTTTGCTGGCTTTCCACATCGTACACATTTCTTGTCACCGAAAGGTTCGCTGTTTTCGAACGTTATTACTCTTATTGTCAACCCTGTTTCATCGTCTATTGCTTTCTCACACTCTACATCTCCACAATGGTTAGCTTCTATGAAATATCCCTTGTCTGCAAGTTCTTTCATTTTTTCGTAATTGTCAATTCTTATTATTCTGCTTTCCATGAACTTCTTTGCTTTTTCATAGAGCGATTTTTGTATGTCTTCTAATAACTCATGAACTCTTGTTAATAACTCAACTTCTTTTATTGCAATCTTTTCTGTTCTATCTCTCCTCTTTATCGTCACTTGTGATTTTTCTATGTCTTTTGGTCCAACTTCTATCCTCAAAGGAATACCTTTCAGTTCCCACTCATTGAATTTGAAGCCAGGTGTATACTCTTCTCTTGTGTCGGATTTAGCTCTTATTCCATTTTCTTTTAGTTTCTTTTCTATTTCCTTGACTTTATTAGTTATCATTTTCTTATGTTCTTCTTTGTAGTATATTGGAATTATTATTACTTGTATTGGAGCAATTCTAGGCGGTATCACTAGTCCATTATCATCACCATGTATGGCAACCATTGCACCTATTACTCTAGTCGATAAACCCCAGGATGTTTGCCATACGTATTTATGTGTTTCATCTCTGTCCATGAATTTTATTCCAAATACCTTTGAGAAATTCTGACCTAAATTGTGACTTGTACCGCTTTGCAATGCCTTACCATCAGGCATCATTGCTTCTACTGTTGTTGTATACAAAGCTCCTCTAAACTTTTCTCCCTCGCTTTTGTAGCCATCTATTACTGGAATAGATAGATATTCTTCTAGAAGTTTTTTGTATTGCTTTAGTCTTTTGATGACTTCTTCATCTGCTTCCTCTTTTGTTGCATGACATGTATGTCCTTCATGCCATAGGAATTCTCTGCTTCTAAAGAACAACCTGGTTGCTTTAGTTTCCCATCTTACTACGTTTACCCATTGTATTATTCTTAGAGGCAAATCTCTCCACGATTTTATGATCTTTGGGAAGTATGAGTACATTATAGTCTCGCTTGTTGGTCTTACTGCAAGCCATTCATCTAAATCTTTTTTGCCACCTTTTGTAACCCATGCCACTTCTGGTGTAAAACCTTCAAAATGCTCTGCTTCTTTTTCTAAGATTGATTTTGGTATGAATATCGGGAAATATACCTCATCTACTTCATCTTCTATCATTTCTGTAAACACTTTTCTTATATTGTTCCATATAGCATAGCCATAGGGCAAGAATATCATGCATCCCTTTACTGGTGCATAATCCGCTAACCCACTTTTTAGTACTACTTGTGTATACCAATCGCTAAAATTTTCATTTTTCTTAACGGTTATACCGAGGGTAGATTTTTCTTCACCCATTATTACCACCTCGATTTGAGAAATTAAAACTTATTATTGTTTCGTTTAGAGTATACTGTATATTGCTATTGTACCTATCAAAGAAAGCAGTTCGTAGTATACTGTTTATTGGAGCTTGCTGCTTTACTATTCTGGTTGGTGGTTATCACTCCTCATTCTACCACCAATAATCATAGTATATAGAGTAATAGTTTTAAAATTTATAAAACGCTTAAAAGTATCGGAACGATTGAATAATTAGTATGGTCAAGATAGCATTTCTAGGAGATTTTCATTTTGGATATAAAATAGATGAAAGAACAGAAAATGATAGTTTTGAACAGGCATATAAGTTTTTGTTGAAGGCTAAGGAAGAAGCTGATATTATTTGTGTGATGGGTGATATTTTTGATGTTAAAAATCCCACACCCAAGGTCATCTCCCGGGCTATAAGGGTATTCAGAGAGATAAAAAACGAAGACACAATAACCTATTTTAAAAACGGGGCAGAGGTGAAGACCAAGAAACCACTGATAATAGCTATTCATGGTAACCATGAAAGACGATTACATAAGGAATCTTCTCCGGTTAAGATTCTGGAAGAGGCTGGATTAGTTGAGTATTTACACCTAAATAGAATTAGAGTAAAAAATGGAGAAAAAAACATCGATATTTACGGTATGTCATCAGTACCAGAGATATTTGCTGGTAAAATACTGTTTGAGAAATGGCGGCCTCATGAGCAGTTAGATGTTAACTCGTTCAACATTTTATTGCTACATCAGAATATCTCTCCGTTCATATATTCCAAAGAAGAACCGAGTTTGAATGTTGGTAATTTACCAAAGGAATTTGATTTAGTTGTGGATGGTCATATTCATACATCTGGAATCCAGAAGATATCAGAAAAAACAACGTTGATAATTTCTGGTAGTAATATTATAACTAGGCTAACAGAAGAAGAGATTAATGCTAAGAGAGGCTTTTTTGTTGTTGATGTTGATGAAAACGGAGTGAATTATGAGTTTAGAGAAGTAGATAAACCTAGAGAATATTTATACAAAGAGATCTCGTCTGATGAAATAGATAATGTTATAGTTTTTATAGAAAAGTTTTTGAAAGAAGAAATGTTAAAAGCAAGGGAAAAAATACCTGTCATAAAAATAAAAATCAAAGGAAAGAAGCCGGTCAGCGATAAGGCAATAAAAAGAATATATAATACTTACAAGGAGAAATTTGTGTTGGTTATAGATAATCAGACTGAAGAAGAAAGTATGCTTGAGAAACTTGGTGAAATAAGAGATCTTAAAGATAAGAGAGTCAGTATTGATTCGCTTGTTTCAAAGATAATAAACGAGCGTTTAGAAAAAAGTGGTTTTTCAAAAAGTTTTGACCCGATAATGATTTTAGAATTGCTTAGAGATGAGGAAGTAGATAAGATAGTTAATTTGTTAGCTGGCGGTCAGTCTTCGATAAAGGAGTTTTGGAAAAAATGATAGAGAGAACATATCTAAAAAACTGGAGATCGCATGTAGAAACGGATATTAAATTTTCTAGTGGTGTAAATCTTTTACTTGGTGCTATGGGAACTGGTAAGACTTCTGTTTTGGATGCGATTTCATTTGCTTTGTTTGGTACTTTTCCAGATATGCAATCGAAGAAAGTAAAGATGGATGATGTCATAATGAATAAACCGATAGAAAAGAATGAAGCAGAAGTGATTCTCGAATTTTCTATTGACGATAAAAAATATTCAGTTAGAAGAGTGATAAGAAAAGGTTTTGGAACTGTAAGAGCCGAGCTTAAAGAAAACGGTAAATTAATCGAAGCCCCGAACCCGACAAGAGTAACCGAAACTATTCAAAAAATATTGAAGCTAGATTATGATACGTTTTACAACATAATATATTCAGATCAGAATAAGATAGATTTGTTTTTGAATTTACCTAGAGGTCAACGCAAGGAAAAAATAGATAAGATAATCGGTATAAACAAATTAGAAATTGCGAGAAAAACATGTGTCACTGTTAGAAGTAGACTGAATAATAAGATTCAGGAAAAGAGGATTTTTGTTAGAGAGTTAGAATCTGAAAAAATAGATGAAAAGATAAGGTTGCTTGAAGAAGAGCTTAAGAGCATAGAGAACGAAATTTTCATCCTGAATGAAGAGTTCAGGAAGGCTTCTATCGAAAAAGACAAAATTTCAACAAGGTTAAATCAGCTAAAATCATCAAAAGAAAGATTGCATGAAGTAGAAAAAGAACTAAATAGATTAAGATCGCTTTATGATCAACTAGATAACGACATTAAAAAATTGAAACCCCTTGCATCTCAATTAAACGAGTTTAGTATCCAAGATAGATTGAAGATGTTATCTGAAAACATAGAGAGGTTGAAAATCGATATAGAATCTAAAAAAGATTTACTCAAGAAGAAAAATACTGAAAAATCATCTGCTGAGATGGAAATAGAATTTTTAAAGAAAAAACTGGATGAAAAAACAAAAAGGTTGGATGAGATAAGATCAAAAGAAGACGAACTAAAAAGAATAATAGAAGAATTTGGTGAAAATTACAAAGAAAAAACTTTAGAGATAGAGAATAGAATCAGGGAATTAGTTAACGAAATAGCTTCACATCTTTCTATGATAGATATTGAAAATGATAATCTGGATAAGTTAATGAAGAGTGAGGGTGAGTGTCCGGTTTGTCATTCTCCACTTTCTGAAGAAAGGAAAAATCAATTAATAGAAGAGAAAAAGAGTAAGATTGAAGAACTAAAGAAGCTTTCGACTACGTTATCAAAAGAAAAAGACGATCTTGAAGCAACTCTGATAAAATTGAGAGAGATAGATAGACACGTTGAAATAATACGTAGTAGTATTTCTGATAAAGAAACTGTTTTGAAAGAAATAGAAGAAATAAAATTAAAGATAGAGTCGTTACCATCGATCATTTCCAGAATAAATAGTGAAATTTCAGTCATCGAAAATGAAATAAAAAATCTAGAAGATTCTTACAACAAGAAGATAGAAGAAAAAGCTCAACTTTCATCACTCTTGGAAAGAGTAAAAGAGTTGAAGGAAAAAGAGGATAAGTTAAAGGAATTGTCCATGGAAATTGCAAAATATTTTGAAGAGTATAACTCTATAAAATCATCTTTTGATGAGAATGAACTATCTGAATTGGAAAAAAGATACATTGAGATAGTTAAAAAGGAAAGTTCTCTCTCTGAGAGACTTATGGGATTAAAGAATGTAAAAAGTGAAAAAGAAAAAAGATTAGAGGAGTTGAAAAACAAAAAAAACCTTTTAGAAAAGTACAAAAACGAAATATCTCAGATAGAGAAAATTCTCAAGGATCTTGAGATATTCGAAAAGGTTCTAAAGGAAACACAACAGATTGTTAGACAGGAATTCTTGGAAGCGTTGAATTACTTCATGGATAAGATTTTCAAGGTTTTGTATCCATATAAAGACTATCTAGCATTGAGACTTTTTGCTACAGAAGATGATTATATATTGCAGCTTAAAGACTCTCGTGGAATATGGGTAAATGTTGATGGTTTTGCATCTGGCGGAGAAAGAACCATTGCTGCATTGGCTTTGAGGATCGCGATGGCTAGGGCATTAGTACCTCATTTAAGATGGTTGATATTGGATGAACCGACACATAATCTAGATGAAAACGCGGTTAATGAACTAGCTGAATTGTTGAATTCTAAGGTTAGTGAATTTGTTGATCAATTATTCATAATAACTCATGATCAAAAGCTAGAGAATGTTATTAGTGGGTTGATCTATAAGTTTGAAAGAGATAAGATATCAGATTCTCCAACCAAAGTAATTCAAGTGGTTTGAATGTCATATAAGTTTGTTAAAAATGAGAATGTTGTATATATAAAAGATATTTCTTCTGTAGTTATAGGTGATATACATTTTGGAATTGAATACGAGTATAGGAAGAAAGGCATTCATATACCAAATTATTATACTAACCTAGCAGATAGACTAAATGTGTTGATAGGCAAGTTCTCAGTTGATACATTGATCTTTCTTGGCGATGTAAAACACGATATTGGTGACATACCAATGTTTTTAGAAAATAAGATAAAGAATTTCTTCTCATCACTTAAAGCAGATGTAATACATTGTATAAAAGGAAATCATGATGGTGGTTTAGAGAAAATCTTATCGGATGTTGATAGAATAAGGATACATTCTTCTCGTGGTTTTTCATTAGGTGACTATGGTTTCTTTCATGGAAATTCTTGGCCTTTAGCAAAAGTGGTTTTATCAAAAATTGCTTTTTGCTCTCATCTTCATCCAAAATTAAAACTTCCATCAGATTCTAAGAAATTTGAAAAAGATGTCTTTATAGTTTGTAAACCGAATAAGAGGTTACTAAAAACAAAGTATGGAAAAGTTGAACTAAAAGAAATCGTTGTATTGCCACCGATAAACAACTATGTTGGTGGTATAGAATTTCATGAATGGGGAGGTATACTAAAAAAGATGTGTGATTTTTTCTCTTCTGAAATATATTCGAGTGATGGGCATTTTATAGGTTCTTTAGAGTAAACCCCATTCTTTTAGCAGCTCTCTTTCATCCTCTGTTAGTCTATCGGCATACTTTCTTAGAATGACAACATCTCTGTTTGTTATGTTTGATGTTAATGTTGCATTATCTCTAAAAGTCCTTCCTACCATAACACCTTCCATGCTTATCGCTACTCTATCTCCGGATAGAGCTGAATCTATTGACCTATTTTCTTTCTGAATGTCTTTGACTCTACCAACTACTCTTCCATCTTCTCTTTTCAATTCAGTCCCTCTTTTCAGATATCCTTTAACAACTTCTGCACCAAAGATAGCTGGATCAGATCTCCTAAAAATGTAATCGGGCAATACCTTAACCACAACAGGTCTATTTACCTTCTCTAGAGCTTCTTGAATTCTTCTTTCTCTTATCTCAATCAACCATTCTTTATATTCCTCGATTATTCTGTAAATCACGTTGCTACTAAAGATCCTTATTTTGTAGTCGTTTGCCATTTTTTTGTTTTCGTCTGTTGGAACTACGTTAAACATCAGTATAGCTCTGTATTCTTCTTTATCGTTTAAGTCTGCGAAAACAAAATCTTCTTTTGTTAATTTGCCAACTTCTGCTTTCTTTATTGGTATGTTTTCATTTTCTAGCATTTTTATTAATGCTTCTAACGAACCAAGAGTATCTGCTTTTATAACAACACCTTCACTCTCTCTTTTGAATTGCACTTCGCCTATTTCAGCTTGAACTTCTTTTATAACAGAATTCAAGTCATCACTTTCTCTAACAACTCTGAATGGTGCACCTGGTATAACATTTTCTAAACCATTCGCTACTATTCTCACACCAGCGGCAGCTATAACTTCATTCATTTGTTTAAACTTTTTCTCTATTCTTATGTCTTGTAATGGCCTAGGAACGAGTAATGCTTTTATTTTAGTCACTACAGGCTCTACTCCGCCGATAACGATTCTATCATTTCTTTTTATTACACCATCAAACAGTATAGAATCCATTACTAATCCTAATCCTCTCATTTCTTTAATTTCTAGCACAACCCCCCTTCCAATATCAGATAGTTTTAGTCTTTCACCTAGGAATTTTTGTGATAAACCGGCGAGCAAAAGTAATATTTCTGCTATTCCCTCACCTGTTTTAGCGCTTGTTGGTATAAGAGCAACTTGCTTAGTAAAGTCATATACTCTGTCAAAACGTTCAGATTCAAATCCATATTCTGCTAATTGACCAACTATTTCATATAATTTTTGTTCTAGAATCATTTTTGTATCCCCTTTCTGTTTTGAGATCGCTTCTAAAAACGAAAGCGAACCTGTTGGTTTCCAACCTTGTATTTTATCTATTTTATTCAACGCAACTACGAATGGTGTTTTGTACATTTTCAAAACTTTTATGGATTCTTCAGTTTGCTCCTTTATACCTTCGTTTATGTCTATAACCAACAGAGCTATATCTGCTACACTACCCCCTCTTTTTCTTAGATTAACAAATGCAGCATGACCAGGTGTATCTATGAACAACAAACCTGGAAACTTTGGATCGAAGTTGAATTTTTTCATCAAACTTCCAGCAATCTTCTTTATTGTTTCTAATGGGACAAAACTAGATGATATATGTTGAGTTATTTCTCCTGCTTCAGTTCGAGTAACATTAGTATTTCTTATTCTATCTAGAATAGAAGTTTTTCCATGATCTATGTGACCCATTGTTGTTACTATCGGAGATCTAATCTTTTCCATGTTCTACACCTTTAACTTAACGAAAAATTTACTTCCTCTTTCACCTCCTCTATGTTCTTCTATTTCTATTATTCCACTTTCCTTTAATTTTTTCAGGTAGTTCCTGAACGTTCTTACAGTTATTGGATAAATTGTTCTGTATTTTTCGAATAGCTTTGATGTTGTAGTTATACCATTTTCTTCTTTCAGTAAACCAATTATATCAACTAATTCTTTTTTCAGTTGCTTAATCATACTTTCTTTTTTCGGGTCCATATCATCAATCTCTTTCATAGCTTTTTTAATGTGTTCCACTTTTAGCTTTTTCGTATTTTCGTCTTCAGCTATGTAAGAAGCTCTTAATAAAAGTTTCAGACCATATCTAACATCGCTTTCGTGATTGAATGAATAGTTAGCAACCAATAGTGAACAACCAGCTTCATAATTTTCAAAAGCTAGTTTGATTCTTTCATCAAAAATATCTTTAAGTTCATCTAGTGCATATTTTTTGAATTCTATTTCATCTAAAAACATACTGCTCTGTATCCTTGGATCGAGTAATCTGAATATATCTTTTTTGTTTGCAATGAAAATGAATAAAGGTTTATTGCCGGTTTCATCCAATCTAGAAAATTTGTAGAGCAGATTCTCTCTCTTTTCTAATTTATCGATTTCATCCATGATAATACAAACTCTTTTCGCTATCTTCGTTAAACCTTCGATAAATCTATCGAATAGTTCATCTGTGCTCAATCCTCTTCTATGTGTTATTATACCTAGTTGTTTGTTTATTTCATAGAGAACAGATGCTTCGGTATTGTTTTTCCAGCAGTTTATGTATATACATTTTATGTTATAGTTTTCTTCTGCTAGTTTAGAAACAAATTTAACGGTTGCGGTTTTTCCTATGCCTTGCGATCCATAAATGAATATATTTGATTCGATACCATGTTTTACAAAATTTTCGATTTTCTTTGCTAATAATTTTATCTGATTCTCTCTGTGTGGAAGTAATTTTGGTAAGTAATCCGATGATAAATAAATTCTATTTACGTTCATAAACAAAATCTGTCGTTAAAAATCTAAAATGTTTTTAATACAAAAAATGAGAGAGAACCTTCTACACCTTTCATGTTCCTTATCGTGTTTATTGTGTTGTTTATTTCAATTGGATTTTCAGCAGAAATGAATGCTATTATATCATACTCACCAGTAACAGTATAAACTTTTCTAACGTTTTTTGTATTCGCTATTTTGTTTGCAACAAAATTGATGTTTATATCTGTTTTGACCTTTATTAGAGATATTACGTTCGCACTTTTGCCATATTCAATTGTAAATCTTTTTATGTAACCTTCTTTAATGAGTTTTTTAACCCTTTTTCTAACAGTACTTTCAGAAATTTTTAATACATCAGCTATTTTAGAGAATGGAACCCTGGCATTTTTTTCAAGCATTTTTAGTATTGTTGCGTCAACCTTATCCATAATTGCCTTAGAGAAATAAATATTAAAAACTTCTCATAATGCAAAACAAGGCCCCGAAAACAAACTTTTCTAAAACTTATCTTGATACCATGCTTATAATAGCTTGTTTAATGGGCCGGGCAGGATTCGAACCTGCGACCACTCGCTGTCTCAAGCGACAGCGCGCCATATAAGGCGAGCGCTCTACCAGGCTGAGCTACCGGCCCAATCCTAAATAATGTATAATAGACAACTTTTAAATTTAATTTTTTATTACAAACAATCATGGATATTGCTGCTAGAGAGGATATATTGGGCTATATTTGTTCAGCTCTTAAATCAAAGGGTTATAAGGTTTTTACTAGTTCTAGCTATAGTTTTGATATTTTTGCTAGTAAGAGAGATAAGTCGTTTATAATAAAAGTTTATCTTAATGTCGATTCTCTAGAAAAACAGATTGCCGATGATTTGATTAAAATATCTAAGATCTTTGATGCGGTACCAGTTGTTATTTCTTTTGGTGATTCGAGAGTTAGATTTTCAGATAGAATGATCTACTTTAGATTTGGTATAGTTGTAGTTACTCCCTCGACTTTTGTTTCCATGATAAAAGATAGTCATGGCTTCGACTCTTATGTGTATAAAGTCAAAAAGCTGTGCTATATTGATACAAATAAATTGAGAGAACTTCGAGTTTCTAAAGGATATAGTTTGACTAAATTAGCGAACGCTATTGGTATTTCTAAAAAATGTCTGTATGAGATAGAGAAAGGTATTAATAAACCCAGCTTGGAGACAGTTAAAAAAATAGAAAAAATATTGGGTGATAACATAAGAAAACCTGTTGATATTAGAGAATTATCTAGTAG
>JAGGZO010000029.1 GCA_021161995.1 Candidatus Aenigmatarchaeota archaeon | reverse complement strand
CCGTTTATCTGTTCTATCTCATAATTCAAGTAAGCAACAACTGAAGTTTCACCTTCCCAAACCAAAGTTATTGTTTTTGTTGTGCTTTCTCCGCCAGCTAAATTTACCTGAAAGCTATCTGGCTCTATATTAATCTTAGCACTAACCAAAGGCACCATAAAAAACAAAAAAAGAATGAAAATGAGGTTTTTGTTCACAGCTAATCACCTTCTACTGGCAATATTTCAATAGTTATGTTGTAGCTACCAGCTATATCTGAATGTAGATCTAATGTTATGTTGTGTATTTTGACTTCTGCTCCATCGTATATTATTGATGGTTCTATTACTTCTGCAAAATCAAAGTAACATACTGAATCATCATATTGTAGTGCATTGTCCCATACATTTCCAGTTTGTTCTGAAGTTATTGTGTTTGATTCCACATCTATCACTAAAGTATCCTGTAAGTCCATTCCATACCTTTCATCTTGAACTACTGTTCCATTCTCATAGTATTCTACATAACTAAATGATATGCTGTTTGTGTGATCAACCAACTCTCTTGGTATAGTTACTTTGTAGTCTGTAAATAAAGGTCTGTTTGCGTTATTTCTTGCATATATTTCAATTGGTAATGTTTCTAAACTGCCAGCTGTTACTTCAATACTAAATCCAAAATCTGCTGGTGCGTCCTGCCAATCTCCGTTATCTAACTTAACACTTATCGCTGAGTTTACTTTTACAGTTCCTTTTACACTCGCAAAGTATTGCAGTACTGTTGCAGATGCTAGGGTTGCTGATAGAAGTATTAGCCATACCGGGATTACTTTTAGTATCTTTTTAGAGAGTATTCCGGACATAATAAACTAACCGACGTTATTTTTAAAAATTTTTTATTTCAACGAAAATTTCAATGAAATTGTCAATTCTAGATAAAACTATCGCTTCTTGAGTTTAAAATATAGTGCTAGTATTACAGCTATGCCCAGCAATATAGCAAAAATGCTCTTGTATGATACAGTAACCATAGCCCCGCTGATCGGATTTATAACCAATGCCGTTGTGGATGTATGCTCAGCTATCGCAACAGGTTTGTTTTCTAATAGCACAGAAAGGTAAACGCTCTGCGAATAAACCATCCAGAGTATTATGGTCGTGAGTATAAGATTAAAAACTATGACAAATTTCCAAAAGCCCTCTGAAATAGACATAATTTTATTCTGAACAAAAATGATAAAAAAGAAAGTAAAATCAAAATTCTCTAATACTCAGTTATTTAAGACCAGAATCTAATATCATAATTAGAGGCGAGCAAAAATGGTGTTTGACGCTACAACATTTTTAGCACGCCTTTGGGGATCAATTCTAGTCATTATGGGTTTTGCCTTTCTTCTGAGGAGAAGAAAATTGATGAACACAATAATCCTAATACTTGACGATAAAAGATTCGTTTTCCTTAGTGGCTGGCTAGCTATGATTTTAGGTTTGATCACAATATTGCTGCACAACCTTTGGGTTCTCGATTGGAGAGTTGTTATAACACTCTTTGGTTGGGTTTCATTGATGAAAGGTGTTGCAAGGATATTACTCCCACAACTACCTCAGAAAACCGCATCTAAACTCAAAAAGAAAGAATGGTTGATTATAATACTATCAATAATCTGCATAGTATTTGGAGCATGGTTAATCTGGATGACTTCACCATCACTTAACTTTTTAATTGCACTAAAATGATCTAATACTCAACGAGAAATATTTATGGATACGTGCAAATATTCTTCACGGTAATGAAGATGAAAGTGATCGAAATCTTGAATTCTTTGGTGGATAAAGCAAATGAAAAACTGAAGGAAGATGGGTATTCAAAGATCAGAAGCATGGAGAGAAAAATAGTGATAAAGTTTGAAGATGATGGATGTTACTCCACTTTTTTACGCAAAGGTAAGATAGAGAAGTTCTCAGAAGTGAACAAGGATGAAACTGGAGATATAGAAGTGTATCTAACCACGGATACATTCAAAAGTGTAATCAATGGAAGTGTGAAAAGTGCCTTGAACGCTTATTTAACAAGAAAAATAAAAGTAAAAGTAAAACTATCAGATAAGCTATTGTTTGCAAAGATGGCAAAACAATACATGAAGTCTTAAGCAAACATAGAAAAATCATGTGTCAACTTCGTATAAATTGATGGGAATATTAAACTTCGATAACTTCTTCAATATTTATCATTCCGAATATAAAACTACGACATCGCTAATAATAAACCAGCAAAATGTTTATCTTAATAATCCAATTATTAGGGAATTTATGAAGAGGGATTATGGGTCTGACGAATAGCGAATTATTCTGGGCAATTTTAATGGCTCATGATATATTTAAACTTTTTGGAGAAAATAAAATATATGATTCCCTATAAAGGCAGGATTTCCAAATTGTTCAAAGATGTAGAAGAAAGGTATAAGGAAGCATTTGAAAACTCAAGAGGGAATTACCTTCGCTTTTATCCGGCTATAATGTGGGGGGCTGTTGGTGGAGTTGTTGTTGGAGCTAATTTGATCTCACCAGAACCAAATCCATACACCATAGCAGGGGTTATTCTTGGTGAGAGTGGAGCGCTAATGTGGGCTCTTCTTTCCCCAAAGAACTATCAATCTAAAAATCCTAAATGAAGCTCTTCCCTTAACTAAGAATATTAGCTTTTTACCTATCATGCGAGAAATTGAGTTTGTCTTTCAATCCTATTATAGTCTGATTTTAATCCGCTGAAAATATAATATAAGATTAGTT
>JAGGZO010000015.1 GCA_021161995.1 Candidatus Aenigmatarchaeota archaeon | reverse complement strand
TATTATAGTAGTGAAAACTAACAAATATAAAGAAATTTAACCAGTTATCATCAGAAAATCAAGAAATACTTTTATGGTTTCCATCAAATTAGAGATATTATGAAAAGACCTAAAAGAAGAGGGGTGGTTGAATTAAGGCTTGCTAGGGGACCAGTTCCACATTATAAAGAGATGGTAACCTTATCCGGACCAATAATAGAAGCTATAGCTAATGAATTTGGGACCAAAGAAGTTATCAAAAGGTTTAGTGATCCATTATGGTTTCAATCATTTGCTTGCTTGCTTGGGTTTGAATGGAATTATTCTGGTATGACTACTGTGACTATGAAAGCAGTCAAAGAGGCTTTGAATAAGGTAAATATCGGGTTAAAAGTCGTTGGTGGCAAGGGCAAAAACTCTAAAGCTACTAGAGAGATACCTAAGATAGTAGAGAAGTTTAGCATAAAATCTAAGAAAGAAGAAGATTTATCCAAAGCAAGTAGGTTAACGTGTAAAGTCGATACGAACGAAATGCAGGATGGCTATAACCTATATTTTCACTCTATGATTATCGATGAAAAAGGCAATTATACTGTGATAAATCAAAAGATGTCGACAAGCGAAAAAATGGTCAGAAGATTTCACTGGGTTGACAATCCAGAAGTTTTTGTTGAAGAACCATACTCAGCTATCGCAGGAATAAGACAGAAAATGGTCATAGATTTAACTAGTAAAGAATCTAGAGATACTAGAAAAACTATTTTAGATATCGTTAGGGACGAATTACCAGAAAAGATTCAACGAACAATTTTGATGTTGAACAAAAAGAAGGGTCAGACAAAAATATTTGACTATCTCAATTTTCAATCTATTGAAATCGTTAAGTTACCATACTATTTCAAAATCCCAGAGAAGATAAGTTTACAGGCACTGAAAATTGCTAAAAACGCTAATGACTTTGAAGAGTTTTTATTGACTAGAGGAATCGGTCCCGAACTGGTTAGAGGCTTAACTTTTGTTGCACATATAATCTATGGTTCTAGAGTTTCCTGGAAAGATCCTATAAAGTATACCTTTGCACATGGAACTAAAGCAGGTAAGCCATGGTTTGTTGAAAAAGAAAAAATGCTAAGAGAAGCAGAAATACTAAAGCAAGCTATACAAGAAGCAAAAATAGGAAAAAACATCAAGGTGAAAGCTTTGCAAAGATTGACAAAAATGACGCTGGACTCTTTTGTTTAACTTTTTAGCTCTGTGACATCACCTATTGTTAGTTCTACATCTTTACTTCCATGATCAATGAATTTTTTCTCTACTTTTCTGAAGAGCGTTATTCCTAGTAATCTTTCGATTTTCTTCGCTAACTCTTCATTTGGTATCATCTTTTCCTCTTCTATTCTCTTTATTACACTTTCCTTTTCGTTTAGGATTCTAGAGAATTCGGTTATATCTAGACCCATTTCCATCCTTTTCTCTTTTATCAACTTCCCATACTCCTCAACTATTTCTAATTCCTCAAATATTTCTTCTTTGATTGGTTTTTTCATTTTAGGCTTTTTTACTTCCTTTTCTTCTACTATTCCAAGAACCTCGTCTGCGTATGCTTTGCATTCCTCACAGACATCTAGTATCGTTTCATCTATCTTTACTCTGTATGCTTTTTTGACTTCTTTACCGCAAAGATCGCAGTTCATACAACCATCCTTTTGTCATCATCTTCAACATAGATTTATAAAAATTTTCTTTAAAAAATTTAAGTATGGTAGGTTGTCGGATCTTTGCTTAAAATTTCCTTTGTTTCAATAGCTATTTTAAGCTATATTCTAAGGGTTATTCATCGAATTTGGTGATAGATTATGAGTAGGCTAAAAGAGATGGAAAATAGAATAAGGGGACAGTGGGAAGAAAACAGACTAGCTGAAAAAATAACTAAGCTAGATAAAGACAAGAAGTTCTTTCTGCTAGATGGACCACCTTATGCAAATGCTGAGCCTCATGTTGGACATCTTAAGACAATAGTTTCAAAGGATGTTTGGATACGATTCAGAAGAATGATGGGTTATAGTGTTTATACTATTCCAGGTTTTGATTGCCATGGTCTGCCTGTTGAAGTTAAGGTGGAAGCTAAGTTAGGAATAAAGAACAAAAAAGAGATTGAAACAAAGATAGGAACTGAAAAATTCATAGAGGAATGTAGAAAGTACGCTGTGCTAAACGCAGATAGATGGATTGAAATATACAAGAAGATAGGTGCTATCAAAGGTTGGTTTGAGCCATATTTAACTCTTGAGAATTACTACATAGAGAGTGCATGGTGGATATTCAAGAAGATGTGGAACAACGGATTAGTGTACAAAAAGAGCAAACCCACATTCTGGTGTCCGCATTGTCAAACATCTCTTGCAGGTTATGAAGTTACTGATAGTTATGCTGATTTGGAAGATCCATCTATTTACATAAAGTTTCCGATCAGGGGAAAGAAAAATGAATACATCCTTGTTTGGACAACAACACCATGGACTTTGGTTAGCAATGTTGTCATTGTAGTTCATCCAGATGAAACATATGTAAAAGTTAAGCATGGAAATGAATACTATATTCTAGCTAAACAGAGAGTAAAGCCAATCTTTGAAGAAAAGCTTGGTATAACTGATTATGAGATCATTGAGGAGTTTCCTGGAAAACAATTGGAGGGTTTGGAATATGAACCAGTTTTAGATGCTGAAATTCAAAAAAGAGAGGATATACCACATAGAGTAGTATTGTCAATAAAGTTACTCAAGAAAAAGTCGTATTCAAAGAAGGCTGTTAAAGAAGGTAGTGATGAAGTAGAGGATATCTATGCTCATATGGTTACTGTAGAAGAAGGTACTGGTTGTGTGCATGCAGCACCTGGTCATGGCCCTGAAGATTATGAACTTTCAACACATTACGATTTGCCAGTTATTTCCCCTGTGGATGATGAAGGTAGATTCACAAAAGAAGCTGGTAAGTATGCTGGGATGAAAGTTAGAGATACGAGCATAGCTGTCATAGAAGACTTGAAGAAAAACGGTAAGCTGTTTTTGGAAGAAAAAATAGTTCACAAGTATCCTTTGTGTTGGAGATGTAAAACACCATTGATTTTCAGATCGAGTGAGCAATGGTTTGTTTCTATAAAACCAATAAAAGAAAAAATGTTGAAAGCTAACGAAGAAATAAACTGGTATCCAGAATTCGGTCAAGAAATGTTCCAGCATTGGTTAGAAAAGGCAGAAGATTGGTGTATTTCAAGACAAAGATACTGGGGCATACCAATACCAATTTGGGTTTGTGAGAATGGTCATATACATGTTGTTTCATCCAAAAAAGAATTAGAGGAATTGAGTGGACAAAAAATAGATGATTTACATAGAAATGTTGTCGATAAGATAACGTTCAAATGCCCAGTTTGTGGAAAAGAAATGAGAAGAATAAAAGACATCTTTGATGTTTGGTTTGATAGTGGTGTAGCACCAACGGCATCATTTGGCTATCCGTACAAAAATAAGGAATTATTTGAAAAGCTATGGCCAGTTGACATGGTCAATGAATCACTAGACCAAATAAGAGGATGGTTCTATTCGTTGATGTTCTCTAACATGGCATCATTAGGAGAAGCACCTTATAGAGCAGTTAGTATGATGGGCTGGGTTGTCGATGAAAGAGGAGAAAAGATGAGCAAATCTATAGGAAATGTTGTTTGGGCCGTTGAGGCGCTAGAAAAATACTCTGCTGATGCATTAAGAATATACTATTGTTACACATCTCCAATGTGGGAAGTTCAAAGATTTGTTCCTAGAGAGCTAGAAGAGATACAGAAGAAAATGATGATTTACTTGAATATACCAAAATTCATAGAGGAGTATAAACCCGAAAATTACTCATACGGAGAAGAAAGAGGAAGGCTAACTGTAATAGACAAATGGTTATTGTCCAGATTGAATAGGTTGATAAGGAATGTGAAGCAATACTATGAGACTTTCGATTTCCATAAAGTTGGTAGAAGCATACTTGATTTCTTGGTTGAAGATCTAAGCAGATTTTACATAAAAGCAATCAGAAAAGAATTGAATCAAAGAAATGATATTATCATTAGTGTTATTCTGGAATCGTTGATGAAAGCTATAAAGTTGTTAGCACCAGTTGCACCGTATTCCACAGAAGAAATTTATCAAAAGATAAAAGAATACTTCAGCGAAAGCAGTGAGTCAATTCACCTCACAGAATTTCCAAAAGAAGATGAAAGTTTGATAGATGATAGACTAGAAGAAGAGCAAACATTAGTAAACAAAATAATAGAAACAGCTTTGCTGCTAAGAAATCAGGAAAAGATAAGATTAAGATGGCCCTTGAAAAGATTGATTGTATACACTGATGACACTGATTTAATAGACTCTATAAACAGATGGAAGAATATAATTGCCAATTACACTAATGTCAAAGAAGTAATTGCAACAGACAAAAAACCAGAAGGTAAATTTGCTAAGACATCTACGGATTATGGTGTAGTGATGCTTGATGTAGAAATTACAGACGGTCTCAAAAAAGAAGCTTTTGTAACAGAACTTATAAGAAAAATACAAGACCTCAGAAAGAAAGCAAAGCTAACAAGAAAAGATTCGATAAAACTTTATTTAGTAGTTGATGAGGATTCTAAAAAAGCAATAGAAGAATTCAAAGAGAGAATAATAAACATAGTTAATGCAAAGGAAATAGTTTATAACGAAGGTGGCTCGTATAAAGCAGAATTAAAGTTCGATGATAAAACTGTGAAGATAGGGTTTGATGTAGAATGAAAAACAACACCCTAACATACTTTTCTTTTTTGTTATTTGTTCTTGGATTATTTTTGATATACTATTCTTCAACAAAAATTCAGCCGATTGTGGTTAAGATTTCGGATATCAATAAAGAGATGATGGGTAAAACAGTTGTTATAGAAGGAAATATAACATTCATACGAAGAAAAGAAAGTGGTATATATATGACAATAGAAG
>JAGGZO010000021.1 GCA_021161995.1 Candidatus Aenigmatarchaeota archaeon | reverse complement strand
GTACAGCTATATTGATTGATATTGTATAGCATGCATGATGGTGTTAGTCCTCTCCTCAAAAATCAGCTCGGCTTTATGTTTTTGAGCAAAACATGGAATCACAAAAGACTTAGAAAAGATAGATGCCCGAGCAGTATTATATTTGGCCAAAAAATTGATCTATTTTGCACGCCTTTAACAAAAATTGATTAAAATAGAGGGTTACCTTCGGTTATATCTATCAATTTCGGTCTACCGAAATTGACAAATAGGCGGGATTTTGAGCTGCCAAAAAACCTCAAAAATCAAAAATTGATGACTTACCGCCTCGTTGCTCAATTATTTTCTGAACTTTTTTAAAAGTTTCTTCGTCTATGATGCTTTGATGTCTGCTTTTGGTAATTTTATTCTCCCATCTGAAATACCCACAATACACAGGATTCTTTAATATGCTTGAAATCGTCTTTTTAGCCCAGAAACCCCCTCTTTTCGTTGGAACTTTTGCAGAATTAAGCATTTTTGCTATTTCACCTAGGCCTTTTCCAGAAATATACCATGAATATATATTTTTTACAGTTTTAGCTTCATCATCATTAATTTTTAACTCTCCATCTTTATAATCATAGCCGTACGGTATGTTGAATCCAGCATGTCCTCTTTTTTCTACACTTTTTTCCATTCCTTGTTTTATTGCAAAACTTCGCGATAACCTTTCTCCGCTACTTTTCAATCTTTCATATTCAATACCATTTTCTTCACAGAAAAGCCTCAAAGCCTCTTCTTCATTTTCAACATTATAGAAACTCATCATCTCCTTCGGAGATGCAAATCTGAGAAAGAGATTTTTGAACAAAAAAGGATCTTGAGGTGCTTTTTCATAACAACTTTCACACAACACTACGCAATTGTCAAGAGTGTATTCACTATTTTCATCTATTGCACGAAGTCTAAGATTCTCTCTAGACCAGCATCTTTCACATCTATAATTCGCTCTTTTCAATGCTTGCTCTTTTATTTCTTCAGAAAATTCTTTTTCTTCCATACTAATTTTCCCGTATTAGAAAGATATTTTGTTTGCCTCCTTTCCGTCCTCTTCTCATAATTATCCTCTGTACCTCGTTGAATGTATCAATATCTATCAAGGGTTCATGATCTCCTCTATTTAGATACTTCTCCCACCGCAGAAAGCCACAGTAAAGAGGGTTTTTTAGTATTACAGCAACAGTTTGAGATGCCCATTTTCTATCTTGTTTAGTAGGTATATTTTCAGAATTGAGTACATCAGCAATTTTTTTCATACTAAATCCCTCGAGATACATATCAAATATTCTTCTAACTACTTCTGCTTCTTTCTCATTTACTACAAGCTTACCATCAATATATTCATATCCATATGGAATATTGAACCCAAGTATCCCTCCGCTTGATTTCGCCTTCTGCTCCATGCCGATGTATACTCTCTCTCCAATCTGTTCAGATTCTAACTGGGCTATTCTTTGAATAATATCCATAACAAACCTGCCCATTGATGTGGAAGTATCTAATGATTCAGTCATAGAAACAAATTCCTTGCCAGAATTTTTGAGTTGCTCCATCATAAGCATGAAATTCTTGGAATTTCTGTGTATTCTATCCATCTTAATAACCAGCAATACATCCCACTTATCCATTTCCTGCATCATTTTCTGATAGGCTGGTCTCTTTGTATTTCTACCTGAATATCCGTCATCTATATACTCACCAGCTATCTCCCAGTCCCTAGCTCTGCAGTAGGATCTAAGCTTTTCTAGCTGTGCATCTAGAGAAAAACCTTCTTTTGCCTGATCCTCTGTTGATACCCTGGTATATATGGCTGCTTTGACCTTCTCATTACCTTCTGAGGGTGCATCCATTTGTTTTTTCTATCCAAAGAGAGTGTTATAAGGGTTATGCTTGCTAGATATTATCTATCAATATTATATTGCAAAATTGGTGTACAGATATTAAAATTCAGCGGTTCTAATTATATTCAAAACCCTTTTTAACTTAAAGCATTAATATTTAATATTATAGCTTTACTAAATTTACAAAATAAATGTTTTGGTTAAATACACTCTGAAACTCAATAACTTTAAAAAATAACAATGTTTAAATAATACAAAAATCATATAATCATTGAGGTGTAAAATATGCCAGATGCAATTGTAATTCCATGGGGTCCCTTTCTCAGAAAGAGAAAGGACTAATGATTAAAGCAGTATAGCAAAATAAAGAGCTGATTCACTTAGCTTTATAGTCTATGTAACTTATTGGTAGGATCTTTTTGTATCCAATATATTTATTAATAAATCAATAATAAATAATGTTATAGATGAAAATATTACTCATATATCCAACGGATCTGATCTCACCTGATCTATTGCCACATGTAGGATATGCAATTTATTTTCGTGTTAACTATCCACCAACCAATCTTGGTTATCTTGCATCTTATCTAGAAAATGCTGGCCATAAAGTTAAGATTTTGGATTGTGCAGTAGAAAAGTATAACTTGGATGATATTAAACAAGAAATAAAACATTTTAACCCGGATGTGGTTGGTATTACATCAAATACCCAGCTTATTTATGGAGCAATGGCCATAGCAAAAATTACAAAAGAAATTAACCCAAATTGTCTAACTATTGTTGGAGGATCTCATGTTACGTATATGGCAGTAGAATCCCTCGCGGAATGTCCGTATATTGATGTAGCGGTGCGAGGTGAGGGTGAAGAAACAATTTATGAACTTTTGGAAAAGAAAAGAGAAAAATGGAAAGATGTCAGGGGAATCACATTTAGATATAATGGAAAAATAATTCACAATCCAGATAGGGGTTTCATAGAAAATTTAGATGAAATTCCGTTTCCAGCTTATCATCTTATGCCTATGAAAAAATATGTAGCATACGGTCAGCTTGTCGATTCTTGGGCTCACGGACAACCTTTTGGAGGGGTTCTCACATCTAGAGGATGTCCATATAACTGTGCCTTTTGTGCATCAAAGACATTGGGTAAAAAATGGAGAATTAGAAGTCCAGAAAATATTATAGATGAAGTCAGACTTCTTGTGGATAAATATAAACGTAGAGAAATAGAATTTTTAGATGATTCATTTACAATTAATGAAAAAAGAACAGAAGAAATATGCAAACTCATAAAAAAGGAGGGACTGGATATCTCTTGGTTTTGTTCAACTCGTGTTGATAGATTTACAAAAAGTATGGCGCATATAATGCATAACTCCGGATGTCATTCGGTCTTTTTTGGCATAGAATCTGGAGATCAAGAGATACTGAATTTTCTAAATAAAGGTTTTGACCTTGAAAGAGCTGAACAATCTGTGAAGATTGCCAAAAAAGCAGGATTAAACGTCATTACTTTTTTTATCATTGGAACACCATTAGATACAAAAGATAAAATATGGAAGACTATCAATTTTGCAAAAAAGCTTAAACCGACATTTGCTTTATTTAACCAACTTACTCCATATCCAGGGACTAAGATTTATGAAATAGCAGAAGAAAAAAATCTATTTATTACAAAGGATTGGTCTAAATATATTACCATGTCTTCTCCAGTAATACGAATTCCCGGAGTTACTCATGAAGAGCTGAAAATGTTTCTAAAAAAAGCAAACTTTAGCTTCTATTTTACACCATCCTACTTTTTTACTACATTGAGAGAAATAATTGTATCAAAAAATACTTCGAAAATTATTGTTGATCACATAAAGATGTTAGTAACATCTCAGTATTAAAATAGCATCTATTCCTCATATCCCCCAATTTTGAGAGTTGGATCTCCAAAAAGTATAAACTGTTGGACGGTACGGGCATTTATAACGTCTGGCCTAGGTTTATCAGATTTCTCTAGCAAAGAAGGTGTATTCCAATCTACAGGAAATCTTTTGAGATATTTGATAATAAGATTATGCCAAAGTTCACCTAAAATATTCGTTTTACTCTTATATTCATAGAAAAAGTGTGGGATTAAAAAGCTCCATCCATCAGCTCGTCCTCCGGTAATCGGTTCATGTTTTCCGTATCCTATACCTGTAGATCCAAGTGATGCGATAGCACCACCTATAGGTTTTTTAACAATAGCCCACATCCAACAATCTTTAATACAATCCATCCAGTAATATGAAAAATTGGGATGTTTTATCAGATTCACAGGGCTTGTATCAAAGGCGCTATTTCTACAGCCGTTTGCTATGCATATTGGGAGCTTATCTTTGTTTGTGAGCAGATTTAAATGATAAGTTGAAAATTTTGGAAACCATTCAGCACCACCATTAGTCAGTCTGTAAGTCGTCCAAAATGGTGGATTTCCATGACCTGATAAAATAAAAAAACCACACCCTTTGTTTACAGCTCTGATAATGTTTTTTCTACTTAGATTATTAGTCGAGGCGTACAATTTCAAATGTTTAAAATTATTTAGATATTTTAGAGTCTCGGATAAATCTGCTTCTCCTTCAAATCTATTACCGAATTCTGGATGAGTGGTTCCAGCGACAGCAACAACGTTTCTAAACCAAGATTTACCAAAAGTATTTCTTTCATAATTAATTATCTTATTCACTGCTATTCGAACTTCGGTTCTGTTTCTACAAGGCAATCTTCCGACACATATATCTGGATTTAGATCTATATCCCTATCTTCTGCCACATTTCCTATCCATTCACCAAAAAGACCATTGTTATTTGTGTCCCAAGTGCTAAAACTACCATCCTCGTTATAAATATCTGCATAATATAAATCAGAAATATATGGTGGCTCCTTAATGG
>JAGGZO010000048.1 GCA_021161995.1 Candidatus Aenigmatarchaeota archaeon | reverse complement strand
TTGATAAATATAGGAGAAAAAATTTATAAAGGAGATCCATGGTACTATCATCCTCTTTTCAGAGAAGAAAATTTACCTAAATGGTTCCTAGGTGATATCATAATAGCTAAATTATCAGAACTCGGCGAAAATGCTTTCAGAATAGATATTTCTAGACATGCATTGAAACATCATACAGTTGAAGAGATCTTAGGTAGATTATCATTTATACAAGATATAGCTTTACCAGGTTATCCATATCCTCTAAAAGCTGTACATGAAATAGCCAAGATAAGTGATAATGAGTTAGAAGTAGATAAAATGCTTTTTCTTGATATCCTAAAAAGTAAGAGCTTTGAACGAGACTTTCTTGCAGATCTAAAATCTACAAACTTTAGAGAGAAATATCTTTGGGGTGACAATATATCAGGCTAGGTATAGTTGTCTGGGTTGAGGGAACAACAGTAAAGTTTAGAATAAATGAAAACGTATTAGTTGAAAGAGGCCAACTTGTCAAGGTAGAAGACAAAGAACAAAGATTTATTCTAAGAGTATATGATTTTAAGCCTGAATCCTTATTGACACCCGCTGAAATAGCAATGGTTAGTAAAAAGGTAGAAAACGGTGAAAATCCAGCTTTATATGATAAAGGACTAAGATTATATGATACTGCTCTTTCAACAATAATTGCCCAAATAGATAAAAACGGAAATGTTCATGGGCCAACTGCTGTCCCATCTATCTTTAGTAGTGTTGAAACACTTGAAAAAAAGGATCTTGAAATGCTTCATCTTGATACAGGAGATATAGCATTAGGATATGTCAGAGTTGGACATAGAAGCTCTGATATAGTTGTAACGTTAAATGGCGAAAAAACAATTCCTCATCATATCCTTGTATGTGGTGTCACAGGTGCAGGCAAAAGTAATCTTGGAAAAGTGTTTGCCGCATCTATCATGACTATAAAAAATAGAAAATATAGCCTTATACTCTTTGATTGTGAAAGCGAATATCTTAAAGGAGGTGGAGTTGGTCAGCTTGGATTAGCTCACCTACCCCATTCAGAAGATAGACTATTATATGTTACGAGTCTTGTCGATAAACCAACACGAATCACAATGAACTTAAGGATTGATGGATTTTCAGTAACAAGAAGTATTCAAACATTCCCATTAAGGGTTAGTATACATAGTCTTGTGCCCACAGACTTTACTATGACAGGTGAATTTACTGGCCCCCAAGAAGAACTATTATGGATGGTATATAATTTATTCAGAGAAAAATGGATTGAAACTCTTCTAACAATGGATACAAAAAATCTTTACCGAAGACTTAATCGTTTAACATCAGTAACTACATTAAATGTGACAAAAAGAAAAATAAAACATATGCTTGGAAATGGCGATATCTTTGTATCTGAAGACGATAACAATTTCTTCAAGAGCATTCTAAGCGCTGTTTCAAAAGGGATGGTCATATTGATAGATACACCGTTTGCTACGGAAGGAGAAGAAAAACTTCTATCAGTAGCCATTGCTAGAAGAATATTTAACTTGTATGAAAAAATGAGAAAAGAGTTTCCTGAAAAATGGGAACAACTACCACATGTGTTGATCATGGTTGAGGAAGCCCACAGATATTTAGCAAAACAAAGCCTGACAGTAGGTGGCGAGGTAAGAGAAAACATTTTTTCAATAATCAGTAAACGTGGAAGAAAATATCATGTAGGTGGACTCTATATAACTCAGATGCCAGGTGAGCTTATGGAAACGGTGATTCGACAAGCACTCACAAAAATTATATTACCGCTCCCAACTAAACCAGATTACCTCAAAATAATACAGTATAGCCCCTATCTTGATGAGGCTGAACAAGAAATAAAAACTTTAGATCGTGGAGAAGCCTTAGTTGTTTCGCCACCTTCAGGGATACGATTCGCTGTTCCAGTGAAGATATTTTCTTATGAAGAATTCGTCGAAGAACTGATTAAGAGAGAAGAAATCAAGCAAACTAATGTTTATGCATGATGTCTCTATGCTTTCTTAGATCTAAAACCTTTGTACCTTTCAACTTGCCAAAAATATTCTCAACAAGTACCTCAAACTCTTCTGTTTCAACCCTATGTTATCTCAAAGTAATCTTTTATAAGATATCTAATCTTGGTTATCAATTTCTTAGTATTTTCTTCGATATTTGTTCTTGGAGCGATTTTTATTATTAACTTAACCAGAGAAAATTTATCGGAAGGATTTCTTTTTGTTATCAATATCTGAAACTCCTTTATTTCATCGATGCTATTTAATACATTTTCTAAAGCAATAGTATTTATTAAAGTGCCCTTAATTTTTGTTACCTGTAACTCTTTCTCATCACTCACTCTATATATATCCTAACATTTTTAGTTTACCTTCCTCAAAGAATATACTACACTTAATGTAATCATCAGTCCAATATCTCAAGAATATAGCTCCACGAAATTTATATACCCCTTTTTAGAAACCATCTAAGCTTTTTCATCTGATATTTTTCTATTTCTTCAAGTTTCATTCTTCCACCTTTTTATTTTCCGTACTGGTACACCACCATAAATCCATCCTCTTTCCAAAACACTATTTTTAGGTACCAGACTATTAGCACCAACAACGACATCATCCTCAATTACAGTGCCTGGAAGAACAGTTGTATACTGTCCTATCGTCACATTATTTCCTATCTTAACTCTTTTAAGAATAAGTTTACCCTTTTCTGCTACATGACCTATTATGCTTGCCATATCGCCTATAAGTACATTATTTCCAATCTCTATATGTAAATCATTGATATCTTTAGCAATTATATTTTAGTTTTAGTATTTTCACCTATTTTAGTTCTTAAGAGCCTTATAGAAAATATTATTTAGTCCTCCTCTAGCAAAAGCCAAGAAAAAGAAATCTACTAGCTGAAGTAATCCTGCATAAAGAAGCTATTTAACCGTCGGAGGACCACCTATAGGATATTCTCCTTCTCACACATGTAAATTAAGACTATG
>JAGGZO010000022.1 GCA_021161995.1 Candidatus Aenigmatarchaeota archaeon | reverse complement strand
TGGTTATATTCTGATATAATATCTTTCACAATTTTTTGGACTTTTCTTTTGTTGATTTGTTTTATCGAACTTATTTCGTTCATCAGTACGGATCTAACATTCTCAATAGAATTACTCAAAGATTCCGTTTTTTCGTTTAATAGTTTAATCTCATCATAAAGCTTAGATAAATCAGAAAGTTTTTCATTCAATTCTGCTATTTCTTCATCATGCTTGTATATTTTATCCTTATTTTTCTCTATACTTTCGTTTATTTCCGTAAGCTTATTCGATAATTCATTATGAAAACTTCTTAAATCTCCCATCTCTTTTTTTATATTCTCGACCGTACTGGAAACCTTATCAACTATTTCGTAAACATTCTTTGGTATGTCTGCAATCTCTCTTCTCATAGATTGAATTGTTGTTAATACTGTATCCATTTTCTCTCTTGTGTCAGCAATTGTTTCATCAAACTTTTTATCTATGTATGATGTTAGCTCTTCTTTATCGACTAGTTTAGTTTTTAGTGCTATTATCTCATCCTCGAGAACCTTTAGCTTACCATCTACGTTAAACGGCTGTGTATTGGGTAATAACTCTATTTTCAACTCATTTTTAATCTCATCAAGCTTTTCATCCATTGTGGCTTTAATCAATGTTTTTACTCTTTCCTCATCTATACCGGATATATTGCTCAGTTTTTGGTCTATTTTTTCTATATATTTTCTCAGCTCGGCGTATAATCCAGAGAGTACTAAGAAAGATTCTTCTAAATCATCTACTCTTTCAGCTAGCCTTTTCTCTGCCATATGTCTATATATATGTATTTGCGTTGAAGCATAAAAAACCACACTAAAAATACATATACAATATTGAATAGAGGGAACAGAAAACGCTCAAAAATGGTTGAAATCTCAGGTTTTTTAATAGAGACGTACGTCTCCGTTAGAATTCTAAAAATGTTTACTATAAGCACAGAAAATATTAATATTGCGTATATGACCATTTTTCTTGATTTATCCTTTGTATTGGACAGCAACAATAACATAAGCATAAGTGATAATGGTGTTAGACCAATACAGTCTTTTGTAAAGAATATTGTCAGTATCGTACTTTCATCTATTAATATAAGAATTTTGTTTCCTTCAGAATAGAATCTTACGTTCATCAATGAGAGAAAGGCTTCATCTATTTTTATCATAGCTTGTATCATTGTTTTTGTTAATACCGAAACTTTGCTAAAAAGCAAAATTACAATTAACGGTATAATCATAGCTTTAAAGAGCTTTTTTGTATTCAGGCTTTTCGTTTTTTTCTTCTGTATTCTTCGAGCCATTTATTCACCCGTTTTTTGAGTAACTCTTTTTTTATTTTTCTAGCATTTTCTTCATCTATCTCAATTATCCTTGATTGCGAAAAATCAAAATACTTACTAGCCTCTTTTTCATTAATAACTAGCATCGCACCTACATCGGTTTTAATATCTGTAACTAAAATGATATTATCAAAAACTACAAAATCATTGAGCAACCTTAATATGGTTTCTTCATTCTTTCTTATTAGTATAGCAGCTACCTTCTTCCTAGATAAAATATCAATTATCTTTTTTGTGAGTTCTGCTATATAGGTTTCGATGATTTCAAGCTTCTTTGACCTTTTTTCGTTACTCAGTATTTTTACTTTTACTTCTTTCTTTGGTTTTTGCTGGATTTTTCTAATGGTTTCCTCTAATTTTTGAATTTTCTTGTTTTTTGTTTCTATTAGCTTTCTAAGAAATTCTACTTCATTCATCAAAGATGAAATCAATCTTCTTGTTTTTTCATAACTTCTATAACCTCTTTTATCAGACTCTTTTTCTTCTTTCTCTTCGTATGGTTTTTCGTGCAAAAGTTTTATTGCATCCTTTATGTTTGCAGCCATGTTGTTTAGTACCATTTTTAGTGCGAATCCAGCTTCCTCTTCGGTTTCTGTTATTCTTTTAATCCTCCCTATTAGATTTTCATATTTTTTGAATGCATAGAATGCAGAATATGCTGCATCCCTTTCATGATCGTTTGAACAATTCCAACCTAGTATTTCTTTAACCATTTTTTGTTTTTCTAATTGAATAGGTTCTTTCTCTTGTAGCAATAGTTTTGCTCCAAATAAAGCTGCTATTTTTTTAGCTAGATGGGAAGGTTTTTCCTTATCTATAGAGATTAATATTGGACTACCAACAGAGATTATTTCTTCGATTATTTCTGAAAATTTAGCGGATTTTTTACTATAGATTTTAATTGGTTTACCGTTGATGTCAACTAAAGCTAAACCAATTGTTGATCCAGGGTCGAATCCGACAAATACGTATTTTTTCACAATTTCATATTCCCTTGTAATTTAAAATTTCAATTATCTTTTTTGCCTTCTTTTCTCCTAGCAGCCTTTTAAGTTCTTCAGGTTTTGCGTTTATGAAATTCTTTATTGTACCGAATTTATCGATTATCTTTTTTGCCGTTTTTACTGATATACCCGGGAATGAGCTCAATATGTATATAACGAGATCTTCATTTCTTGATCCCTTTTTCTTAACAACTTTAACTTTGTACGTATCCTCATTTACTCTTTGTTTTTTTAAAGCAATTTTGATTATTAGTTTTGCAGTTTCTTTTGGTGAAAACGTGAATATTATCGATAATTTTTCATAGTTAGAAATTATGTAGGATAAGGCACCTATGTATGCGTTTATTGAGAAATTTCTTTTCATCACAAATGGACCCTCAACTATTAGTAAAGCTCTACCTTCTTTTGTTAATTCTTCTATCTGTCTGAATATTCTTTTGTCTATAATGGATGAAACAAAATCATTGAAGCTCTTTCTTTCTACTATTATGTCATGTATAATAAAATCTCCTATCGGTAGTTGTTGCTTTATTATTTTAATTTTTTTGGACTCAGGTAAAGATCCAATTTCGTTTATTATTAATTGTTCTCTTACATCACAGATTAATAACGGTTTTTTAGAAAGAGTATACTGTATACTCACTTTTCATCACCCAACCAATGAAAAATCTTGTTTTTATTTGAAATATTCTTCTTAGAATCCCTTATTATTCTCCTCATCCTTCTTTCTTTATGGAAGGATGCCCAATAATATCCTTCATCTCTAGTCCCCTTTGTTATGAGAAAAATTACTGTACCTGTAGACTGTCTACCAACCCTACCTCTCCTTTGAATGGATCTTATTTCTGATGGAACTGGCTCATAGAATATTGCATAATCGGTTTTTGGTATATCCAAACCTTCTTCACCTACACTAGAGCATATTAATACGTTGAACATACCGTTTGCAAATTCTTCAATTATCTTTATTTGTTCTTTTTGACTCATCCCCTTTCCACTTCTCTTTGCTTGTCCAACTAGAATGTTAGACTTTACTCCATTTTCTCTTAGTTTCTTGTTTATAAAATCAACAGTCGACCTATAGTTCGCAAATACTATTATTTTAGCATCGGATCGTTCAGATAAAATTTTTCTGATTATTTCTATTAGCTTCACCATCTTTGGGTGTGGCAGGTCGTTCTTCAAAAAATCTTCAATCAACATTTTTGCGTGTCTTATTCTTGGATCATTTACCAAAATTTTTTCATGTCTTTTGGAACTATTCTCGAGTTTTTTTATGTATTCAACGAAGTGTTTTGCACTTTGTGTTTCAAGCAATTCGAGCATATATTCTACTTTTATCAGTAAAAGCAATTTTTGTAGTATTGCTCTGTGTATGCCTTCAGAGAGTTCGCCTTTTGATATCTTTTCTATTAGTTTTTTCTGAAGAATTATTAGATCTTTCTTTTTGGGAGACGATGTATTTAAAACGTTATATTTCATTAGCCATTCTATCAATTCTTTTTCAACTATCGTTATTTCTTTTATAGCTTTTTTTATTTCTTCTGGTAGATTGACATATATGTAAACTTTCTTGATTTTCTTTATGTATTTTCTAATGTCCTTGTCCCATTCGGTTCTCATTTCAACGGCTTTAATGAACAAGTTTTTCTTTATTTCTTCTATTTTTTCTTTTTTAGAACCTGGTGATGCTGTCAGTCCCAATATCAATGGATATTTAGACTTTCTTACGTATTCACTTGCTATGAATGTGTATGGATAATCTTTTACTGCTCTATGACATTCATCAAAGATTATTAAGCTGATATTTTCAAGTGATAGAGAGTTATTAACAATATCATTTTTTATTACTTGTGGGGTTGCACATATTATTTTTGCCTTTTCGTAAAACTTTTTTCTATCATCTTTACGAATTTTTCCGGTAACGACAACTATATCATTGTCGTCTATCTCAGCGAACCTAAGAAATGTTTCTCTATGCTGATTTGCAAGAGGTCTGGTTGGAGCTAGTATTATGACTTTTGAATCGGGGTATTTGTTTAATCTATGTATGGCAACGATCAATCCTATTATCGTTTTTCCCGTACCGGTCGGTAAAATAACTAGCGTATTTCTCCATTTAGCTATGTTAGCAATATTTTTTTGATATTCTCTTGGTTTAAAGTCTGGTTTAAAATTCATCATCAAATAAAGATTTACTATTTACAATAAATTCATTGATTTCCTTTTAAGAAACTCTTTGAATAACTTTCTTTCTCGATAGTAAAAATTGATGTATTTGTTTTTATGCTGAACTAGGCCACCAGAAAATCTTTTTGGTATATGAATAAGCTCGTGAATTAGTACTTTGTACTGTTCCTTTTTTGGAAGTTTATAGAATTTTTCTGAGATTACCTCTATTACATATGCGGGTTTCATGTTTAAAACACTCCTCCATATCTTTGGCATTGACCATATTCTAGCTACGGCATTCGTTTTGCTCTTGTATGATTTTACGCAATATATTCTATCTAAGTCTACGTGTTTTAGTTCAAGTGTTTTTACTATGTCGCTAACCATTTCCTTTATATCTGGTGCCGGTTCTGTTCTCATTCATTCACCATGTTTATTGGCTTGCCTTCTATGAAATTTTTTATGTTATCTATTGTTATCTCCAATATTCTATGTAATGCTTCTTTGCTATTGAACGCATTATGTGGTGTTATCAAAACATTATTTAGCTGATCTTCCATTTCAACTAAGATGTGAGTAGCTAACATTTTCTTTAGTTCATCCTTATCTATAACATCTTTATATAACACTTCCAATTCTTCTTTTATTTCTTTCTCAGCTTCTAGAACATCTAAACCTGCATATGCCACTTTTCCACTTTTTATCGCTTCTATTAGCGCTTTTGTGTCGATTAGACCGCCTCTTGCAGTGTTTATTATTATGACACCATCTTTCATTTTATCGAACGCTTCTTTATCTAGCATGTGATAATTGTCTTTTGTTAGGTTTGCATGAAGGGAGATTATATCAGATTCTTTCAATAATGTATCAATATCAACGTATTCGTAGCCAATCCTTTTACTTTCTTCTTCGTTTTTGTAAACATCGAAAGCTATTACTCGCATACCAAATGCTTTAGCTAGTTCAGCTACTCTTCTACCTATCTTTCCGGCCCCAATTATACCAAGAGTTTTTCCCATTAGTTCAAAGCCAGTTAACTCCTTTATAGAAAAATTCCCTTTACGGGTTCCTTCAAAAGATTCTATCAATCTTCTAGATATAGCTAACATCAATGCTATTGTATGTTCTGCTACGGTTTCAGTTCCATATCCAGGAACATTACAAACTACTATTCCCTTCTTTTTACAGGCTTCTAAATCTATGTGATCATAGCCTGTTGATCTTGTTGTTATTAATTTTGTTTTTTCCAATTTTTCTACTACTTCTTTGGAAAGTTTTGAATATATGAAAGTAGAGACTATATCAAAATCTTTTGCTGTTTCG
>JAGGZO010000035.1 GCA_021161995.1 Candidatus Aenigmatarchaeota archaeon | reverse complement strand
ACTTAAAGTTGTTCAAAAACGATTTTTTAAAACGATAATATTAACTTGCAATTTAATATAACATTTTATGGGATTAATTCTTGGCAAAGAGGTCGAGAAAAAATTCCCTGGTTTACCATACGCAAGGAGTATGTATATAGATGGTCTTATGGATGCTCTATCTTTTGGAAGAGCATATGGCTTTCCAGTAGTTATAAAAGTTATTTCCGACAAGCTAATTCACAAGAGTGATGTAAAGGCTGTTAGAATAATCAAAAACGAGTTTGAATTGAAAAAGGAGTCTGTTAGCATAGCAGCCATAGCAAAAAGGTATGATGGTAGAATAATGATCCAGGAGTTTGTTGATGGCTTTGAACTTTTCGTTGGTGTTAAGAAAGATGCGACCTTTGGTCATGTGATAGGAATTGGCTTAGGAGGAGTTTATGTTGAATTGCTAAAAAAAGTTTCTTTCAGAGTTTGCCCAGTTAGCAAGAAAGATGTTTTGGAAATGACAGAAGAGAGTGGAATTAAAAAACTGTTCGAAGGATTCAGAGGGAAGCAAGCCAATTTAGAAAAATTCGTTAATGTTACTATCAACATTTCTAAAATATTTTCAAGGCCAGAGATAAAAGAAGTTGATGTTAACCCGCTGATCGTCAATGAAAAGGATGCAAAAATAGTTGATATAAGGGTTGTGACTGAGTAAGTTTTAAACGATTTTCGCTTTTTATTTAAAATTATGTTGAGACCGATAGTTGTTTTGAAAAATGTGAAAAGGGAAGGCAGAGGTTTTAGCAAAGGAGAATTAAAGGCAGTTGGTATTAGTGTAAGAGAAACTAAAAAACTGGGAATAGCTTATGATAAAAGAAGGAAAAGCACAAAAGAAGAAAACATAAAACTGCTTAAAGAGTTTCTAACTAAAGCTCGTAAAAACTAACTTCATCATTTTTTGTATCATATATCAAATAACTAGCTTTTCCAAAAACTTCTGCTAGCTCTCCGGGATTGGCTACTATAGTTTTTCCCATTTTCTCTTTGAATTTTTTGTGAGAATGTCCAAAAAATACTACATCATACCTGTTTGTTGTGGCTAGGGGTATTGCTAAAAAATCATAATGGATGAAAGTGATCTTTTTGTTATCTACGTTTATTTCACCTAGAATTCCGTGTATCTTAACATTATCCGGCTTATTTCTGATTACACTAGCTTTATCTCCATCGTTATTTCCCCATACAAGATGCACTTCTCCACCAAATTTAGAGAACTCTTTTATCATGAATGGTGATATTAGATCACCGCAATGGATGATCAAATCAACATTCTTGTTGTTAGCTGTTTCTATTACCTTTCTTAGGTTTTCTATGTTATCATGTGAATCAGAAATTACCATTATCTTCATAAGATGGTATACTTAGCTACAACCATAAAAATATTGCTACAATAGTTAAATCAAGGTGATTCTATGGATGAAACTGCTGTTATAATAGCACAAATAGCTAGGCATCTAAGAGAAACTGGTAATTACAGCAGAACTCTAACGCATAGGTCGTTATATTTCATTCTACCAAAAGATGAAAGAAAAGAGCTATACGAGGCATACAATTTTGGTATTTATAGTCCTGATGTTCAAAGATTACTACAGTATCTAGAGAAAAATGATAAAGATATTTATGCATGGAGCTCTTATATGGAAGAAAAATCTAGAGACGCTATATTATTATTTCTAGATTATTTGATTTACAATTATAATCTAGAGGAGCTAAATTACTATTCGGGATTAGCATATCTTTTGGATTCTACTGAAAATGAGCAAGATCTGGCAAAGATAAAAGGCATGGCAAGAGTCATGGGTTGGAAGGAAGTCTACAAAAAGAAGGATGGGGAGCTTCTAAAGGACATAGATGAAATCAGAAAAATCGACAATTTGTACTACGAGATACTCAAAGAATTATATGAGAGATGATATTACATAGTTTTGCAATACTAATTCAATACTTCCATATACTTGTTTTCTCGGGAGTATTTCTATGTGAAAATGAAGATATTTCTCTTTTTTCATGAAAGGGAAGAATGCTAAGTTGTAAGAATATCTTGCAGTTAGTTTTGTTCCATGCTTTAGGCTCTTTGCTAGGCTGCTCATTTCGTTTTTTCTTATTTCATCGAATTCAGAAAAATGTCTTTTCGGTATTATGAGCATCTGGTTTTCTATTATTGGCACAGGATTATAAACTAATGAAAAATGCTTATTTTCTTTAATCAAGAATCTTTTTTCTCTTGATAATGAGCATAGAAAACATTCATCGTTTTTGATATAGTATTTCTTCAAGCTCATGATTTTATCTTTGACTCTTGTTGGTATGATAGGTAAAGCTACTATTTGTGTATGTTCATGTTCTATCGATCTAGCTGATTTATTACCAAAATTCTTGAAAATAAAAACATACTTGATTTTTCTTTTTGATTTTAGATCTGCGTATCTCTCCAAAAGGATTTTTATCCAATTCTCAATATGTTTTGGGCTAAACTGCCAAAATCTTTTTTCATGCTTGTAGTGATCTATTACTACTTCATGAAATCCATATGCTCTTAGTGATGCATAAAATCTTGAATTGGTTGGTTTTCCCGCTTTTGGTGAAACTATGGGGAACAGGTTTTCTACAACTCTTATCTCCCACTTACCTTTTTTAGAATATTGTATTATGGTCGGTGGTGTTAAATACTCATTTCCTCTGCAAAAAGGACATTTCTTTTTGTTGTTAACTGCATGGGGCCTACTTTTCCTGTGTGGAGTTATGAACGATATAGACCCGTCAAGATAGCTTTTTCTTATTTCCATATTTTGTTTTTGTGATGAAATTATATCAACTATTTCTTATACATTGAAATAAAATAAAATATTATGCAACCTGATTAAGTATTTGAAATTTCTTTTGAAGTTGGAAATAAAGTTGGTGGTATCCATACCGTTCTAACGACAAAATCGAAGGAGATGCTTAGGCATTTTGGTTATAGGTACTATACAATCGGTTTTTACAATCCCAATACATTCTATCTGGAGATAGAAGAGCAAGAAATGCCGGATTTCATTAAAAATATTGCTAAAAATCTAGAGAAAATGGGAATAAAAATAAGATATGGCAAGTGGATTTTTGCGAACAATGTCAATACTATAATAATAGACACAAAAGAATTTGAGAATAAGATCGGTAGCTACTACACAATAAACGGGGAAGTCATAAAAGATCAAAACAAAAACTGGATCAAAAGATGGTTATGGGAGTACTATGGTGTAGATTCTCTTTTTTCTGGATATGATTTTACCGAGCCTGTGGTTTGGAGTTATGCTGTTGGTTTGTTTTTAGAAGAGATGCTTAATCAAGAGCATTTCAAGAACAAAAAAATAATTGCACATTTTCATGAATGGCTTAGCGGCGCAGGCTTACTCTATTTAAGATGGAGAAATTTACCAATAGCTACTGTATTCACAACACATGCTACTAGAGTTGGTAGAGCTAAAAGCGATAGAGGAGAGAATTTAATGAAAGAAATAGAGAAGAATCTTTCAGAAAAAAGAAGATTTGATGAGAAAGAAGTTTACAAGTACAACATCCAAGCTCAACATCAATTAGAAAAAGCATGCGCTAAGTATTCTCATGTATTTACTACAGTCAGTGAAATAGTTTCAAAAGAAGCAAAATACTTTCTCGGTAAAGGAGCTGATATTATTACGCCTAACGGTTTGGATTTAGATGAGCTATCCTTTGGTTCAAACTGGATAATAAAGAGGGAGAAATTGAAAGAGAGAGTAAAGAATTTCTTAGAGGCTTATTTTTCACCTTATTATTCAATAAAAACGAACGATCCTCTAATATACTTCATTTCTGGCCGATACGAATTTTACAACAAAGGTGTTGATTTATTCATAGAAGCTCTTGGTAAACTAAATAGGCATCTAAAAAAAGAAGATTTTGAAAAACCCATATTTGCATTTTTGCTTGTTATGGTTTATGACACAAAACCAAAAGCTGAAGTTATAGAGAATAAGATTGCTTATGATGAATTTGAGAAAAACTTTAGATTGGCTTCTGATGTTCTATTACTAGAATTCATGCGCGAAGAGTTATTAGGCCCAGATAACTTTTCTTTCGATAAAGCGATAAAGGAAGTGCTTAAAGATAAAATAGCAGCCTACAGGTATTTGCAGATGAAAAGAAAGGGCAAAAGACCACCAATACTTGCTTTTAATTTGCCCTATGATGAAAGAAACGATTCAATATTGAATGCACTCAGAGCTAATGGTTTGCTGAATAGAGAGGATGATGTTGTGAAAGTAATATACTATCCAACTATGCTAACATCTAGCGACTTTTTGCTTGGTATGGATTATAAGGAATTTGTTTCTACCGCAACTTTAGGTATATTCCCTTCTCGTTATGAGCCATGGGGTTATACTCCTTTCGAAGCAGCTGCATTAAGAGTTTTATCTATGACAACTAATGTTTCTGGTTTTGGTAAGTTTTTGCAATCGATTGGTTATGGAAATGATTTTCCAATACTTGTGATGGACGTTTTGGATAAAAGCAGAAAGGAGATTGTTGATGACATGGTTTCTGCAATGCAAAGAGTTGCTAGCATGAATCAAGAAGAGAAATTGAAGTTAGCTTTAGAAGGCAGAGAAATAATGAAAATACTTGATTGGAAAAGATTGATCAAGAATCATCTCAAAGCTTATGAATTAGCAATTAATAAGTTATAGAGTATATAAGCATTTATGCAACAACCTAAAGCAGTAATCGTTTCTATGGAGATATTAGCGGATAGACAACAAACCTATGCTGGTGGTTTGGGCATTCTTGCTGGTGATTTTGTTCGAAGCGCTAAAGATTTGAATTTGTCTATTGCAGGTATTACCCTTTTTTATAGACATGGTTATGTTAGACATCATATTGAAGGAAGAAGCATAATAGATCTTCCTGAAAAAATAGATCGAGAAGTCTTTGAAAAAGTTACTTCGATAAAATTTGATTTGAAAAATGGGACTAGGGTTGAAGCAGATGTATTAAAACAGAAGGATGTTGATTGTCCTGTTTATTATATCGATACTACTCCTAGTAAAGACGAAATAATTCAGAATGTCAGTGAAAGACTTTATATCGAAAACTCAATAGAAGAAAGATTGATAAAAGAGCTTGTTCTGAGTATAGGTGCATTAGAAGCTATGAATAAATTAGGCTTCGATCCAGAGAAAATACACATGAACGAATCACATTCTGTGTTCATAGCAATTGAGTTGTTCAAAAGGGAAAAGAATCTAGAAAAAATAGCGAAGAAACTTGTCTTTACTACTCACACTCCTTTACCACATGGCCATGAGAGATACGACTACAAGCTTGTAGAAAAGTATTACGACATACCAGACTACATAAAGAAAATTTCTCCGAATGTCTTGCATCTTTCTAGAGTTGCCAACCATTTTGCAGGCTATACTAATGCAGTTTCGCTAAAACACTCGCTAGTTGTTAGAAAACTTATTCCAGAGATAAGTCGAGCAGATTGGATCACTAATGGTATACATCATGTTAGATGGTCAACTCCAATAACGCAGAAATTTTTTGATGCCTATCTACCTGATTGGCGAAGTGAACCAAGTAAACTGGTTTACGCTACCACTATACCATTCAGAGAAATATTGAAGCTTAGACAAGCCAATAAAGTAGAGATGATAACCTTTTTGAATGAAAGAGGTTATAATTCTAAAGATTTAGATGAAAGTGGTTTTACAGTTGTTGCCAGAAGAAGAATAACTGGTTATAAAAGGTTAGATATGATTTTTAGGAATGTTGAGAGAGTAGAAAAACTTGGTAGGAAATACGGTTTGCAAATAGTAATAAGTGGGGTTGCTCATCCTCATGATATGGATGCAAAAAACATGATGAAACATTTTGTTGATTTGACTTCTATGCTAAAACATGCAAAGCTTTCTTTGTACTTTGAGAAAGGTTATGAAAGTGAGAGAATCATAATAGCTGGCGGTGATTTGTTGCTGCATACCCCATTACCACCATATGAAGCTTGTGGAACTTCTTGGATGAGAGCCTCTTTGAACGCTGTTCCTGTACTATCTTCTCGTGACGGTGGGGTTATAGAAGGTATAATAGATGGTTATAATGGATTTCTGTTTGGAGAAAACCTAATGGAACCAAAAAACGTAAACAATTATAACGAATTCATGAACAAGTTAGAGTACATAGCTCAGCTGTGGACTTCTGATAAGAAAATGTATGCAGAAATTGCCAGAAATGCAATAAGAATGATTTCATGGTTTAATTCATATAGAATGGTTAAAGAGTATTGGAGAAGAGCTTATGGGTTTAAAGATTGATCAAAGCTATCATAACCGATGTTATTGTCTGCTCCGTCGCAAAAACTATTTTTGGTGCTAGATCAACAACATAATGAGCAAATCTAAAACATCCTGGCGGTATTCCATGGTCAGAACCATTCATTATAACGATTTTCTCGTATTTCTGTAAATCTTTCTTCAGTTTATCTTTAGTCTCTGTTAATTCCTCTCCTCTCGGATCTGTTATTATTATGAGGGTTTTCTTTTGGTTTATTGACCTTAAAAACTGATATAGCTCATACAACTCTATTTTAGTTTTGGTGACTTCTCTTTCATATGCTTTCTTCTGTATTTTATACCTTGAGTATGCGCCAAAATCGGCAGCTCTCAAGAATTTCCATAGTATTCGTATATCTATCGGTTTATCTATCAAGAAAACTAGTCGTTCTACCTCGAACGCCTGAGCAGTTCTAGCTAATTCTTCACCAATTTTCTTGGCTATTGTTTCATTGTCGGTATAGTAAACAAGCTGAGCTATTGTTATTTTGCCCAATAGCTTCTTGGAATCAGTTTTTCCAGCATACTTTCTATAAAACATTTTTGCATCTACTATGGATGCACCAACCCAATTACTTGGTAAGATTTCAAGATCTATTATAACATCTGGCAACTTTATGTCAATTTGATAACCTAGTTCTTTGAGTTTATTTATTATTTCCCTTTCTATGTCTATGGGTTTCCACTTATAAATACCTCTTTTGTTAACTCTAACCGAGATTTTTTTGTCTTTCGGTATTTCTTTTGCTAAATCTAGAGCTAGATTGACAAGATCTTTTGTATTTTCAAACTGCTTTTCTACAATTATCTTGAAGAACTTTTCCACTTCTGGTATTGAGAAGAGAATCTTTTTCGCTTCATCAAGCTTTTCATCGTTTACTTCGACTAGTAAAATGCCTTGGAAACCGAATGGTTTAGCGTCTATCTTTTTGAATATGGTATTTTCTTCATCATCTTCTTCCAAAAATTTTTTAACGATGAATTCCTTTTCTAATGCAGTAGTGACTAAAAACTTCATATAAAATAAAAGCTTTCTATAACAATTAATATTTAGGTGATGCGATGCCAATAACGACCAAGAGTGTCATGGACCTTTTCGACAAGGATGTCTTCACAACAAGAGGCTATTACTGCGGTAGAGTATCTGATGTAGAGCTAGATCTGTCTAGATACAAAGTAAGAGCTGTTGTAGTACAAGTAGCAAGGGGGACATTTTTAGAAAGAGCCTTGGGTGGTAAGAAAGGTATAGTAGTTCCTTATTCTCTAGTGCAAGCTATAGGAGATATTGTAATAATAAAGCATGAAATGGGTATTGAAAAGCCAATAGAGGGTGAGGCGGCAGAAGTAGAGTAGGTTTCAGAACATGGCAAAAAAACCAGTAAAGACAAAGGATATGGAGTGGAATAAAGTTGGTGAAATATATTTGTTAGTGGATAAAGAAACCAAAAAGACATTCACACTCGATCCTATTTCATTTTTGATCTGGGTTCAATGCGATGGTAATTCTACCGTAGATGAAATTGTTGATTTGTTCTCCGTTAACGGAAACAGAGATATAGTTAAATCTGCCATTGAAAGCGTTCTTGAGAAGTTAGAGAACAATGGATTAATAAAATGGGTTGAAGGATAGAAAAGAAGGAATGCTTACATACTAAAAATGAACTATTTCATATCTCAATCAAACAGTCACCAAGAAAGTCTTTGGACCCTTCTTTTCGATGAAAACAAAAAAGAAAAAGAGACGAGGAGCTTATCTTAGGACATCTATACCTAAAGCATGACTAACTTCTTTCACCACTGGTCTTTGTCTGCTTATCCTTCCTAGTATGTATGGTGACTTTACACCAGTTACTATCGTTATTACCTGTACTCTACCTTCATATTCTGGTAATATTCTTGCACCGAAGTACACGATTGAGCTTGGGTCTAGCTGTTGATACACGGTTTCTACTATTGCGTTTACTTCATCTAGGGTTAGGTCTTCACCACCAGTTATATGCACCAATGCACCCTGTGCGCCTGTATAATCAACATCCAATAATGGATTCTGCAAAGCTTTTTGCACTGCATCTCTTGCTCTATCTGAGCTGGAAGATTCACCAACACCAATGGATGCTACACCACCACCTGTAGACATCACAGCTCTTACGTCTGCATAGTCTAGGTTACCAAGCTTGGTAGTGTGATGGTTTCTGTTATACCCTTAATCATGTTCGCGATTAATTCATCTGAAACAGCAAATGCTTGTTGTATCGATAGATTGCCTGCATATTTCAACAATCTGTCATTCTCTATTACGATTACTGTGTCTGCATGTTCTCTCAATCTCGCTAGACCTTCTTCTGCTTTGTGTATTCTTGCACCTTCTACGCTGAATGGCATTGTGACTACAGCTATGACTAACGCACCCATGGACTTAGCGATTTCAGCCACAACGGGTATAGAACCAGTACCGGTACCTTTACCCAAGCCAGCAACGGCAAAAACTAGATCAGCACCTTCGAGAACTTCCTTCAATTCATTACGAGATTCTTCAGCCGCCTTTCTACCAATTTCGGGATAGCCACCAGCACCCAACCCTCTTGTAATTTCCTTACCGATAAGAATTCTCTTATCAGCTTTTGTTACGGCAAGATGTTTTGCATCTGTGTTGATTGCTACAGTTGTAGCTCCTTGTACACCCATTTCTGTTAGTCTGGTGACTGTGTTAGAACCAGCACCACCACAACCAATTACAACTATTTTTGCTCTTTTTACAGGAACACCAAATTGTTCTTCTGCTAGTTTGAAATAGTCTATTCTTGTGTCAATTGCACCGCTTGTTGGTTTTAAATTGACTGGTCTTATTAGTTCTGGATTATCTTCTGTTATTGCTCTTCTTATTGCATTTTCAATTATACTTTCCATATTCATCAACCTATATTTTTCACAATCGAAACATTTTTATTCTAGTTAACACTATCTTTATTTAGAACTAGATCAGATTGATTAAAGCCCCAATTGAAATCAAAGCCTCAAAGTTGAAAGCCCCAAAGTTTGAGTTGAATTAAGCCCCTAAAGAATTTCTTAGTTTTGTTAAATAAAAATATTTCTTTAGTTTAAACAATTTTTTAGTTGCTCTTTGAATTCTTTGAAAAACAAGGCTAAAAACGAGAAATTTAACGAGTTTTTTCTTTTTTATTTTTTTCAAATTCAATGTAAGAAAAAGCAAAAAGATAAACCGTAACGATCAGTGTTGCAATTAACAAAACATAGATGAAATAATTGTTAAAAGCCATTCCCAATGAGATGAATGCTAAGATTAAAAACAGCTTGCTACCAAGTTGATGAGTTTTTTTCCAGACTAAATCATCACTGATTGTCCATGGCGTTCTAATCCCTATGAACCAGTTTCTTTTCGTTTTCTTCAGGAACGACGACAAGTAAGCAAAAAGTACAAAGACCCATATACTCATGAGAGCGTTGATTCTGACTTGTATGTCATAGACCCATAGTGCGATTAATGCTTGAATACTAACCATCAATAACATGAAAATTTCTATGAATACTCCGTAATCTTTCCTAAACTTTTTGATGTTCTCTCTTAGTGGGTCTATTCTAGGCACCGCTATTAATACAGTGTATAAAAATAGAGTTGTTAATGGCATCAGAAACGAACCTTCTAGCTTTCCGCTGTATCTATCCGGTTCTCCGTTTATGTTCCAATGTATCGGTATGGAATCCTTATTTGAGCAGAAAATTAATAGACCCAATAGAAATAGTAACATTAATGTTGCTATATGCATTGCCCTAAGGGATTCCATGAATATAGTTAGTTAGCCATGTTTAAAGATTTATGATTTCTATGTAAACAACGATTATGAAGATAATTGCAGCTAGCATAGCTGATGAGATAGATGTTAAGAAATTTTCAGCCGAAAATTTGAATAAAAAGTTTATTGGTAGATGGGAAGAACCTTTGGTGTTTGAGTATGGTAGTAGTAAAGTGTTCCTGTATCAGTTTGGTGCGTTTGTTGTTATTAATCCTAAAGAGGATTATGTGGATGAGATAGCTGAGAAGCTCAAACCTTATTGCAGTGGGGAATTTAGGTTAATAACAGAGGATTATGAAATAATAAAGGTTGATAATCTTCGACAACTTAGAGAGACTTTAAGGAAAGAGGGTATCGAGTACGAGACTGGTAAGAAAGTATATGCTATGGATGAAAGGTGCATAGTAGCTTCACATAGAATCAACGAGGATATTCTCAGAGTAATAAGCTTTGTTTTAGCACAATCTGTTTCTCTCGAACGAATAGAAAGAAAGGCAGATGAGTGCTTAGATATGACAATGTCTATAGTAGAGAAGTTCGGTAAAAAGATATTTTTGTTTAATGCTAGGGGTGTTGTGAAATCTCTTATAAGGATGATAGAATTGAGGTATGAGGTTTTATCTAATCTGATGATACTAGAAAAACCAGAAATAGTTTGGGATGACGCCGATTTAGAAGAGCTATACTATGACTTAAGATATATCTTTGATATCGATGAAAGATTTAGGGATATTGACAAAAAACTTTCCCATGTTTATGAGATTTCATCCATAATTTCAGATTTGATTTCAGCGTCTAGAGAAAATTTTTTAGAATTTTTGATTGTAGTGCTCATACTTGTAGAAATACTCTTTGCGATATTTGGTATCTGGTAGCAGTTACTATATTTAAGTAAAAATATTTAACCTTAATTTCTATGCTTGAATCATGGAAACACATCACTATGATGGTAGTGTTTGGGATTTGTTCGAAGAAATTCTTTACGATCAGAGAAGATTGGATGATATATACATGATAATGATTGGCGATGGTATTGCTATAGAAGAAATTGTTCCTAAACCACTGAAAAAAGGTATGCATAAGATAAAAAGTTTCTTTGGTAGTAATAGTTGGTAGAGGCAATGATTTTCTTGGGATCTATAGACCCAAGGAAGAGCTGAGGTTGGTAAAGAGATACAGATTGTAGGAGAATATTATACTACTCATGAATAGTTATAAATCTTTAGTTCAAAAAAATTCTATGCTAAAATACAGAGTTGTCAGAGCTAATAACATATGGGAGTTTTGTGAAAAGGTTTTATTTTCTAAAGATTGTGGAGGATATTCCAAACTTTATACGGGAGACATTAGTATAAAACAAATCGAAGTTGCTAGTATTAGAGGAAGAAATGAAAGCAGACTCTATCGTGTAGAAATTTCTAAGTATCTTGGTGAAAACCTTGATGATAAGATTCTACATGAGTATCTGGAAAAAGTTATATTTCCTATAGCTAGAAGTAATGACTATTACTTTTCTCCGTTTTATGGAGAATATTATCAGGATATAGATGGACCTGGGTATGTTTACTTCGCTAGAAAACCTAAACAGAAGGACGTTGAATCGCATGTTTTTGGTGTAAAGATATATCTTGAGAAATATGTTGATAATAATGGTGCTGAGAAAGAAGGTTATTTTATCGATTTTGTTTTTTATGATGAGAAAAGCTCAGAAGTTATAGCCGAGATACTTTCTACTATGGGAATACCCACCAAACCCTATAGAGTAGTTTTTTAGATACTTACCCTCAACATTGTATGACATCGATTGTGTGTTTGTGCTAGGAGAATGCAAAGGGGTTGTGACTATCGCTGTTTAACCGTTTACCGTACGCCGCGGCTGGGATTTGAACCCAGACGGGGACAAAGCCCCACCGGCTTAGCAGGCCGGCACCTTTACCATTCGGCCACCGCGGCTCAAAAATACTAAGTGATTATTAAAAATAAAAATTTCTAGCATTTTAAGATAAACTCATTGTTGTTCTCGAACAACTCACTTACACTATTTTCCTCGTCTATATAGATTATTATTTGTTTGAACGGCTTGTCTAAGAAGCCACTAACTGTAAATTTTATGCCTTCACCCGGTTTTAGTTCTTGAATATCTAGTGTGTAAAATGTTTTGTCGTCTACATAGATAACAAGATTTGTTTTGCTGCTAGCTACAGGACCATAGTTTCTTAATAGCCCATTAACTATTAGTTTGTTATCTTCCAGATCGACAGAAATGTTCTCGAAAGCAAGCTCAGCCAGAGACGAAAAAGAATAAAGATTTTTTATAGTCTCGATTGTATAATTTTCGATTTTTTCATCACAGTCTTCGTATGGGTACATTATGTTCTTTGTATCATTAACATGATCAAGTCCAAGAATATGGCCAAATTCGTGGATTACTGTTACTGGCTCTATGCATTTCTTTGACCTAGTTTTTATGTAGACTACAGCATCTTCACTTATGTTGAATAATCCAGTATCTACCATTCTTTCGATTTTTGCTTCTCCAAGAATTACGATTTCATTTTGCTCGGTATAATCTCTGATGAAATCTGTACATTTAGCTATCACATCTGCTTCTTTGCTGTTATTGGTTATTACGAAAAACGTTTTGTCTAATACAGTGTTCCATTTGTTTATTCCATTAATTATATCGTTTTTTTCTCCAAAAGTGCATTCATGCTCATCTACGTATACTTTTATCGGTAGCGAGGGCCATCTTATATTTTTTGCGAGTAATGGATGATAGGTCTCTATGCTGATAGACGTTTTGTTATAAATGACTTTGCAACTTTCTATAGATATATTCTCAAACACTTCAATGTTAGTATTTTCTTTAACGATTTTTGGCATATAGGTTCTACTATTAGCACTCTTGTTCTCGAGAGTAAAAAAGGTAGTTCCCGTATAGTAGATGGTCAGTAAGGCTAAAAGAATCAATACTATAACTGCATACTCCATTGTCTCAATCACCCATTGTGAAGAGCTTTCTGTGTT
>JAGGZO010000026.1 GCA_021161995.1 Candidatus Aenigmatarchaeota archaeon | reverse complement strand
GACGATGAAAGATCTTTCAAAATGTTGAAGGAAACTATAAATATTTCGTCTTGATGGTTTTGGAGAAATCGAATATTTAAATGTTCAAATCCGCTTAAAGGTTAACTGGAAATCAACTAGCATCACACATCTGTAAGAGTGAAAGAGAAATTCGCCTAGTCGAGGTTTCCATAGTTAATGGAGAATGCCGCCAATATAATTAACTATAAGATATTACTAAAAATTCATTTTTGGATAGTTTATAAAACTCTACCCCCATTTCTTTCAATTCCCTTTATAGGGTTCATACCATGCTTCTGTCATTGTTTCAATGTCTTTGTCTGTTAGACCTGCATATTGTTCTTCAATGGTTTTCATTAACCGCTTTAAGATTTCTCCTTTTACATGGTAGTAGCCTAGTGTCCAGTCAAATTCATGTATGAGATCTATTCTTTGAATATCCACTCCCTGCTCTCTCGCATAATCATATAGCATTTTAACGATGTTTAAAACCATTATGTAGGTCCATTTGCCTTCACGTTTAACTGTTGGGCTGAGTTCATCCCAAACATAATCGGCTATATGTTTAACTTCACGTGGAATTTTAGGCCGTCTTGGAAATGCAGCCTTAACTATTTTTTCAGCCTTAATAGGTCTATGAACTTTCTCTTCAACTCTACGTGAAATTGATTCAGCAGTAGTTATTGTTTCTTCAGCCAATCTCCTGGCTACTTCAACTATTGGATCATAAGTGTGTCTATATCGTCCTTTACCAATAATGCCGCCTCTAGCTAGATCACGTTTACTTGAAAATCTGACGAAGTAGTCGGCTCCTCGATGATAATAGTATCCTGGTCCTTCATAAGCTGCATTAGCAACAATTCTAGCTTGATCACGAGTATAACCATAATGTCTTCTGAGTTTTTGAATTAAATCGTTTTTACTTTTAATTTTGAGTAGTGGTCCAGGCATGGCTTTAACCTCCTAAACCTCTAGCAACTCTTTCACCTTTACCTGTAATTCTGATGATCCAATACTTAGCCTTCGGATCATACTCTCTGTGAACTAGGCTTCTACGCTCCAATGCCAAAACTGTTTGAACGCCGAGAGATCTTAAACTTTTAACCCTCAGCACTCCATGCGCCTCATAAATCTTCAATAGAACCTCAGTCATCCGCGGAGTAAATGGTTTAAGTTTTCTCTTAGCCAAAATAATTCCCCCCAAAAAATAGAATAACATAAAAATATTGGAGGAGGAGCAGTTTATGCAAAGTAGGTTTCAACGAAATCATCAACACTTCTAGTTTTCCTATAAATCCTCATCATCTTATTCAGCCATCTTCTGAAGCTTTCAAACCTACTGAAGCTTATATGTTCAAATTGTTTTGCTCTGCCTCCCTTAACAACATAGACGAAGCAGCCGTAAGCAGGATGATTAGCAAAATAAAAGTTCTTGTACTTAAAGGTTCCAGCATAATTCTCAATATACTTCCATAGTTCACGAGCAGTTCTAGCCACAGTAACTTTGTTAAGCATTTCATTATTCTCAACCCCAGCTAGAGGATCCCCTTCACCAGCCTCAGCTCTACCGCTAAGCCAGTAATCCCTATTAATTAAAGCTAAAACCATTCTATCCGCAGACTTTCTACTCATAGTCATTACCCATTAAATAGAGAAGTACTCTGAAAGCGACCTAGACTTTGCATCTTTTTGGTTCGGCGTATAGTAGCATGATGGATGATAGTAGAGTTTCTCTTCAATCCAAACATAGCCATACTGGCTGAATCCATAAGATCTGCCTTTCAAAGGCCGCCTCTCATAAAGCTCTCTACTCTCCACAACAACAGCTAAACCGTTAATTGGTTTACCACATGCAAAACACTTTTCACCTGAGACCTTTCTATTGGAAACTTTTATAGAAAATCCGCCAGCACGAACATAAACATACCTGATTAGTATAGATTACACCTCTATCAAAGCGATAGCCAGGCTGCCTCTTCAACTTTTCAATTGAAATTACAGGATGGCTCATAAATAAACCCATTAAATAGAATAAATATTGGTAACAATGTCAAACAAAGTTATTAAGAGTAAAATGGATTTAAAGGTCTCAAACCACACTTTTTCCTTTCAATGTTAACTTTCTCATAATACTTCTTCACTCTTGGATCATTAATCGAGACAACTTCAAATAGGTCCCTAGCCTCTAAGGGAAGATTTCTCCAGGCCTTCAAAGCATTTCTCTTAGTATAAAATCTACTAGCAACAATACCGCTGGAAATATGAATTATAGCCCATCTAAACTTATGTCTAGCAGTCAAATTAAACCCCAATAAATAGAGTAAACGCAAATACGCTCAACCATTATAAAATTAAGCTTGAGCTTTAAAAATAAAAACATGCTTCATGATTGATGAAGATCTATACAAGATATTCCAAATCTACATCATAATAAGGTATGGAATAAAAAAGTTGATTTTCTTTTTTATTTTTTCTTATTTGGAGTTATAATCCTACCACAAACGTAACACCCCAAGAATCAACAGAATCTTCACATGGCTTCTGTTAACTTATTGTTGGTATGGTGGGGTGGGGTAGTAGGGAACAGTAAGCTTTAAAAACTTTAAACATATACTTTATTATGGTGTTTAAGATGCTCAAATTGGAGTTTTATGTTCCTCGTGCTTTAGAAGATACACGAGACGTTAAAGAAGTAGAGGAATTATTGAAAAAAGTAAAGAATTCCCTTAAGATAAATGTAAAGAAGTTTGTTATTGATGAAGATGGAGAAGAAGCTTTGAAATCAAAAATTCTTTGGGGATTATCTGTTGCTAAGAGGATAAGAATAAAGCAGACGAGAAAATCAAAATCTCTTTATCCACAACTTGTTGTTTTCGGAAACGATAAACCAATAACATTTTATCCGCAAGCAAGAGCTGGACAACAAATAACAATTAAAGAATTCCTAGATGGACTGTTGAAAGGGGGAATCAAATGTTTACATGAAAAGTTTGAGATTGAAGATGAGTTAAGAGGAGGGAGAAAATGACTTCACAAGATATTTTAGACATAGTTAAGATCGAAAAAATTGAAAAAGAAATTTTATTTAAATTTGGTTGGCTGTTCAAAAACTCACTGGACGAATTTAGCACTTCTGTTGATAGAAGCCTAGGTTACTTAGATAAAATAATTCTTCCAACGATAATGGCAAGTAAACAGGATAAATCATACAATCCATTTTCAGAAATAATTGAAAAATATGCTATTCATATCTTAACTCACAAATTAGAAAAGGAAGGTTACAAACTTCTACCTTTAGGATACTCTGCAGACTTAACCCTCGAAAATGAAAAACACATTCTAAGTATTGATATAAAAACTGCTAATCTCGATAATCCATCTGATTTCAGAAAAACTATAAACATAGGTATCAATCAAATGACACATATAGCTAAGTTACGTATCAATAGAAATTTTTTACCAGATCCATTTTTTGTCTATCCTACAATTCCGCCCTTTTATAAATTTCCAGATGGAAGAATAAAATTAATCCTTACCTATGGACTTCTATTTATCTACCCGTCTTACAGCGATTTAGTGAGAGAAATAAGACAAGACTACACAAAATTGTTCGAGTTTTTTAGAGACAGAGTAAGGAATGTTCTGATACCTATACTGGTAAAACTATTAAGGGTAAACGAAAAGAAAGCAGAGCAAATTCTGAAGAAAAAGCCTAAACAATCAAGATACATGCGTGAAGAACTAATCGCGGAAAGTGTTATTCGAGGAATATTTATTCATGAACAGGAAAGAGAGGCATTACTAAAAAGCTTAGATATCAATTTAGAAGATATGAAAATCATAGAAACCTTTTCCGAGAAACTAAAGGAATTCACAAATAAATTACGTGAAAGAGATGTTAAACCAATAGCTATAATTGCTATAGCAATACCTAATGGTTTGCTAAAAGAAAAATATCTTAATAAATTTGTAAGTGGTAAAAATTATTCTAAATCCGCAAGATATCATTACGAAGATGGTATTTTTGAGATTATCAAGGAAAAAACTGGTGAAGTATCCCCAAGGGTTCTTTTCCTTGATGTTAATAAGGAGTATCTTAGTGAACTAAGGAAGTACTTTGACAAAATTTTAGTTCTTGACTATCGACTAAAGAGGTTGTAAAAATGGATGTTATTTTACATGGAGATGTATATGCCTGCTTAGATCAGCTTGATGAAGACTCAATAACTGTGGCTATTACTTCGCCACCCTACTGGAAACAAAGAGACTACGGATTTGAAGGACAAATTGGACAGGAAAATACTTCTGAGGAATATATAGGAAAATTAGTTGTTGTATTTAACAAGCTAAAACAAAAAATGCGTGATGATGGTGTGTTCTTTCTAAATGTTGGTGATAAATATCTTCATAGATACGGAAAATCCCATCTTTTGCAAATTCCTTACAGATTGGCTTATCACATGATAAAAGATGGTTGGTATCTAGAAGATATTATAATTTGGTATAAACCGAATCACATGCCTTCTTCTGTAAAAGACAGATTTACAAATACTTATGAACCTGTGCTAATATTTGCTAAAAGTAAAAACAATATTTACAAAAAAGGTTTAGGAAATGTTGTCAAGATTCCGTTACAGCAAACTCCATGGAAACATACTGCAGTATTTCCAGAAAAGTTAGTTGAAGAAATGTTGAACAGGACAAACCTAAGTGATGGAGATACGGTACTTGATCCTTTTGCTGGGACAGGAACTGTTGCTGTTGTTGTGAAAAAAATCAGAAGCAGACTATTTCCCAAAAAAGTTTACTCCATCATGATAGAAAAGGGAGATATATTCATCGACATAATCAGAAAAAGAGCTAGTATAAAAGACATAAAAAAAGTTGATGATGTACCTTATAAATGGAAATCCGTAAAAGAGGAAAAATTGCCTAAAAACATAGAGCCTAAAGAAATACTCGCAGACAAACATGGAGAGGTTTTTATTGCTAACACAACACATGAATTTCTTTCCGCATTGAAAGGCATTACAACAGAAAAATTCAAAAAATTCCATAGAGAAGATGCCCTCTATTTCTTTGGAGTTAAAAACTGGAGTATTTACGGCTTGTATTATATTCACTCGATCTTTTATGAAGGATATGTTTTGAGAAACATGTTAGTTGTCTCAAATGGAAAAAAATGGTATCCTGTTTTTATGTTTGCAAAAGATAGTACAAGAGTAGAATATAAATTCTATCTTGATCGTGTTAGGATAAGACCAAAAACTAAAGAAAATAGAAATTGGTGGAATGAAGATTTCATAGGTGTAAAAGTTAGAGATATCTCTGGGAAAAAAACGAAAGAAGGAAGAATAGTCAAAGTTATTGAAAGATATGAGGATGGTTTTTCCAAAATAGTTGTTGTTCAATGGGATGGATATGCGTCTGTAGAATTTGTTCTTCATCCTGAGGAAGACGAATTTGTAATGGAAGGTTTAGTATTCAAATGCCCTAAATGTGGAAGTAAATTAGAAGAACCTTATGATCCTGTTGGTGAAAATATATGTCCTTCTTGTGGAACTACATTGTGGATAAGTATCGAGACTATACCTACGATAGAAGAGCCAAAAGAAATTATTGAGGTAATTAAAAAATTAGAAAATGTAAATTACAACGTAGGTGAAGTAATCAAGATAGAAGATTTTGAAGAAAGAAGAAAGAAAACAAAAAGCAAGTTTGTAGAGTTGGAGAGAATAAATTGGGGAGCATCTCCTGGTGCTAGAAAACTTATGCTTGGTGAATACTTCACAAAAATGAGGCTTTATAGAGTAGATCAACCAACAATAGCACAGTATCTTACAATTTTAAGAAAACATAAGGGTTTAAGCATTCAAGATATAATTAACAAATTTCCTAAGTCATACAAACATACTGTTGGGCATTGGTTTAGAAAAGACTTTGGCGGGTCAGCGCCAATTCCAGAAGATATACCTCTTCTTAAGGAAATTTTTGGAGCGAAGAATAACTTACTAAACGTATTGGAGAGGACAGCATTAAAATTTCAAACAGTAAAAACCTCAATAAAAGGTAAGAATCCAGGAGATTTTATCGAAGGATTAACTGATATAGATCTTATTCACTACTTTAAAAAATTGTACATCTCTCCACAAAAATATGTCAAACTTATAATGTTAAAGGAAAGAGGCTAAATTCTCTTCAGTTTTTCACCTTCCTTTATTTTCTCCTTAATCTTCCTTTTATTCTTTTTTGTAATTAGAAAAGGTCTATCATTGTTCCTAAGATCATACGAGCATGACTGCAATTGTTCTGAAGTTAAAGGTTAAAATGGAGGAATTAAACGAGACATGTTGCGTTATGTTTTGCATGTTCATGGGAGAAAGGATGTTTCTTAGAAAATATATTATTAGGAGAAACCTTGACAAAGCTGATTTTAAATACAGATAATAAAACTAGAAGACCGATAAAAACTGAAAATCAACTCATCCTCATTATTATTCCCAAATATAATTAGAGAAATATATCTTTTTCACTTTTTTAATTTTTTAAAATTCATGGAAATTTCTCAATATTTTACATCAAAAAAATATAAAAAGAAATCTCATATATATATTACGG